>NZ_JBDWLR010000096.1:0-9533 GCF_039973035.1 Sedimentitalea sp. | reverse complement strand
TCATGCATGCTACGCATGCACTGCCGGGCAATGCATGGGTCGCTGGAAAGCCGTTATCGGGCCCAAGCTGAAAGCGCGTACGTTCGGAAATCAGAATACAGAAGCCAGGATTGGCGTCCAGGTTCTTAACCGGATGACCGGGCTTGGCCGCCCAAGCTTTGAGCGCACCGCCTGAATTCCGTCTCGGGGAGGGCGCGTTCCGAGTTGCAGTTGATCTGTGCAACAACGCCGGTCTAAATGCTAATTTCACGCGGGCCCCACGGGATAATGAGGCTCTGCAGCCATCTTCTCATGGTGTGCGCGCGAGGAGTCCTGAGCGACTAGCCATGCTGTTTTGGCGGTTATCCCTCCCATAGTGGGGTGGATGCTCGGTAGCACAAGTTGTGGATAAAGTCCTTGACTTAGCGGGGTGAATCACTGCCTTTAGAGTCAAGTTGCGCAAATAAGCGCGTTCGAGCAGAAAAACGGCAACCATGTTCCAGACAGCACCGATCGAAGCGGCTTCTCAATCTGACTTAACACGCGAGATGGCTGCGCGTCTACACACTGCGCTGACAACGCATCTGCAGCAGGCATATGCTCCTGATCAACGCAAAC
Organism: Sedimentitalea sp.; assembly: GCF_039973035.1. Taxonomy (NCBI): domain Bacteria; kingdom Pseudomonadati; phylum Pseudomonadota; class Alphaproteobacteria; order Rhodobacterales; family Paracoccaceae; genus Sedimentitalea; species Sedimentitalea sp. Next base: position 8,936 of record NZ_JBDWLR010000096.1, on the reverse strand, counting down.
AATTGAGACTATTCAGCGCAACAGAGACTGCTGACCTTCTTGGAGTGACCGGGCAATTCCTGCGCAAGTGCCACAGTGAGGGGTCCTTGGCAGAACCGGAGGTTAATAAAAATGGCCGCCGGTTCTACTCCGGAACGGAGATGCTCGAAATGCGTCGCTCCCTCGAAGCGACCTCGCGAACTCCGGGCAAGTACCTTCCAGGCCGCCGTGCGGGTGACAAGCTTCAGGTTATTCAGCTGATGAACTTCAAGGGCGGCTCAGCCAAGTCGACGTCGGCCATACATCTTTGTCACTATCTTGGCCTGAGTGGTTATCGAGTGCTTGCAATTGATCTCGACCCTCAGGGTAGCCTGACTGGGTTCTGCGGAATTCAAACCGAACTGGAATTCGAGGGCGCATCGATCTATGACGCGTTGCGCTACGATGATCCTGTTCCAATGTCTGAAGCAATCGTCGATACGTATTTTCCAGGACTGCACTTAGCGCCTGCCCGTCTCGTTCTAAGCGAGTTCGAAACAGAGACGGCCGTGAATGCCGGCCGCGGCATCGCTTTTTTCGAAAAACTTGATAAGGCTATTCAATCGGTCGAGAAAGATTACGATGTCATTGTCATTGATAGCCCACCAGCGCTTGGATTCCTGACCCTAACCGGGCTCTACGCCGCAACTTCAGTGATTGTTCCAATGACGCCTAGCATGCTCGATTTGGCCTCCACGCAGCAGTTCGTTGAAATGACATCCGCTTATCTCGGTGTCATCGAGGATACGGGCGTGAAACTAAATCACGACTTCTTCTCCTTTCTTATCACTCGTGACGATCCTGGGGACATTCCGAGCCAGCAGATCGTGAGTTTGATGCGGGCATTGTTTCAAGACCGGGTCGTCTCTGCGACGAGCCTTCGCAGTACAGCCATTGGTGACGCGTCGATGTTGAAGATGTCGATCTATGAAGTTTTGCGCTCGGAAATGACTCGCTCGACCTATGATCGCGCAAGAGTCAGTATGGACGCAGTGGGCTCTGAGATAGCAGGCATGATTCAACAGGCTTGGGGGCGTTAGTCATGGCGATGGGAAAAAACAAAACCGGGATTATGGCAGCGATCACGGCTGCTGCGGAGGCGTCTGGCGCGCCGAAGGATGGAAAAACAGATCGTGCGCACAGGTCCCTTCCCAAAGGTACAATTGGGTCTGTTCGTGCTGGCTTGGGTGGGATCCAGGAGATCGACACCAAACTCATCTTGGCCTGGGGCCCGAAGGATCGCCTAGATGTCGAGTTAACAGCTGTTAACGGAGCGAACACTTCATCATCGATAGCTGAACTTGCGAGCAGTATCAAAGAAGCTGGCCAGCAAGTCCCAGTTCTACTTCGCCCATCCAAAGAACGGGATGGGTACTTCGAAGTGATCTACGGGCAGCGTCGGATACTCGCTTGCCGCTATCTTGAAATTCCGGTGAAAGCCCTCATTCGAACGCTTGGCGACACGGATGCGCTGATGGCCAAAGGGTTAGAGAATGCTGGGCGGGCAGAACTAAGCTTCTATGAACGCGCTAGATTTGCGCAAGCGATTTTGGACCAAAATTACGCGCGGTCCGATGTTTGCCAAGCGTTGGCGATCAGCAAGAACTCTTTGTCTCAGCTTGAACGCGTCAATCGTCTCATACCTGCTGTCGTCGGAGAGGCGATTGGTGCGGCACCATCTGCAGGCCGACCAAAGTGGATGTCCCTCGCGACTGCGTTCGAAAAGGGTCAGATAAGCGAGCAAGACGCGCTTCGCGCGCTAGCAGACTGCGCACCAGAATTGGCTTCGGATGAACGCCTAGATGTTGTCATCCGGGAAATGAGTAAACGTGGCGCGCGTGAGCGCTCTTTTGTGGTTAGATCTCCTGTTCCGGGAGTGAATGTGAAATCAAGTAAATCGGCATTGTCGGTTTCCATCAAGCGTGGTGGGGACAATGAACGGTTTGCAATTTGGTTGGACAAAAGTCTGGATCAGATAATTAGAGATTCCTTTGAACGGTTTCAATCAGAGAACCCCGAAGGATAGTGGCAGTTAACATCTGTTAACTGCCTGACAAAGGCAACGAGCAGAAAGGAGGAAGGCACAAAAAGAAACCCTCGAAACCGAAGTTCCGAGGGCTGCAGCGCACAAGGCGCGGTTTGTTTTTGACAATTCAACCTTAGCAGCCACCGAATCTCTACACAATAAGAAACGTCTTTGGACGAATGGGTTTTCTTTGCCTGCTGGCAACTAAATGGAAAAATTCAATGATGCTCCACATGGAGCGGCTGAAACTGGCCAGTTTCGGAACGGTAGAGGTTTGCCAAATGCGATCCAACCGACCGGCTGGCGCAAGCCGACACCGAGTCTTGCCGCAGCTGAACAGCTTGCCCAAGCCGGTGAACAGTTGGCTATACCCAAAAACAAGGCCCTTTTGGCGTGCAAAAGGGTGGCTGCACATATCGGATTGAAGGCCAGCGATATGATGCTGCTCGATACGTTCGGGGCGTTTACACAGTCTCAGGACTGGGAAGAGGGCAGGCGGCCCATTGTTTGGGCCTCTAATGCCTATCTGATGGAGCAGACCGGGTTTTCCCTGTCTGCGCTCAAACGCCATGCGAGGCGGCTTGTTGATGCCGGCCTCATTGCCTTCAAGGACAGCCCCAATGGCAAACGATGGGGCCACAGGGATGCCGAAGGGCATATCATTGAGGCCTATGGCTACGATCTTGCGCCCTTGGCCGCACGGGCAGAAGAATTTGACGTTCTTTTTGCTCATCTACAGGCCGAGCGGCAACTTTGCGCACGCGCGAAACGTCAGATCACGATCGTACGACGTACGATCCGCGCCAAGCTCGAAACCGCGTTGGAACAGGCCGTCTCAGGTCCCTGGACCGCGCTCTCAGCGGCCTTTCAGGCGCTTCTGGATCGGTTGCCAAGGGGTTCGGTGGGGTCTGATAGGCTGTTTGACCTGCTTCAGCACTTCACGGCCTTAAAGGTGAAAATTGACGCGGCCCTTATGGAGCAGGACGAAGTTGTTGAAATGCCTGTGGAAAACCACATAGAAAATGGCGAACATTCCACCGAATATACCAAAGAAATGAACCCCAAGGGGTCCGTTAATGAACCTCACATACTAAATACAAATCAACCTTATCCTGTAATTAGTAATTCCTCAGAAAACGAGGAAGCGGCCGGCGTGGTGACCAAGCCCAATGCCGAAGCGCCCGTTGAGACGGAGCAGGGGGATTGGAGCACAACCGCGAAGAAAAAACGCGGGACAGTGCTGGATTTGGGCACGGTGATGCAGGCATGCCCCGGATTTACCCAGATGTCGCGGGACCTGGGCGGCTATATTGAAAACTGGAGCGAACTGCACCGGGTTGCCGCACAGGTTCGGCCGATGGTGGGTGTGTCGGAACACGCCTGGACCGTTGCGCAAGACCGATTGGGGCCACAGGCGGCCGCTGCGGCCATGGCGCTGATATTCGATAAGTTCAGCGATGGCGAAGTGACCTCACCGGGCGGATATCTGCGCGGCATGGTCGAGAAAGCCGGGGCAGGGGAGCTGCATCTCGAGCGCAGTTTCTATGGGCGCTTGACGGGAGCGGCGGCATGATGCCCAAGATTGAAACCTTGCGTCTTCGCGCCTGTGATCCTGTGGCGCAGCGCCAGTTCTATTGCGATGTGTTGGGCATGCAGGATATCGGCGACGGCTGTGTTGGTTTTGGTGGCGAAGAAGCCGGTATCTGCTTTCTGAAGGCTGACAGGCCCTATGTCCAGACAGCCAGTGATCTGTACTGGAAAATTACACTTGCTGTTCCCAATATTGAACTCGCATGCGAACAATTGACCTGCAAAGGGTTGACTGTAAGCGCGCCTCATCAGTTTCAGAATGTCGGCTACCTCGCGCATTTTACCGATCCGGAAGGGTTTGCCGTTGAGCTGATCGACCACTGGTTCGAGGGCCACCGACCGTATAAGCCCGTCAATCCCAACCTGTTGGGCGGAGGGGCACATTTGAACCTGATCACCCTGCGCACCTCGAGCATTGGGCGCGTTCAGGGTGTCTGTAAGGGTATGGGTATGCGCCCGCTATGCGTTCAGTCGATCAATCGCTATGGCTTCACCCTGTATTTTTTTGCCTTCACACAAGATGTTCCTCCGTCTTCAGACCTGACAGCGATTGAGAACAGGGAATGGCTCTACCAACGACGATACACAGTGTTGGAGGTGCAGCATGTTCACGCTCTCGAAAGTGTTTTAACCGCTGAGGGACCAATTGGGGGTTACGCTGGGATCGTTCTTTCCGGGCCATCAAAGGTCGATTCAAGCGATGACCTTTTGATGTTCCGGAACGCTGAATAGTATCCGGCTGGTTCAGGTCCTAAAGGCAGTTGTGAGACGAGTTGACGATCTGGGTGCGGGCGTATTGAAATTTCATCCCGAAAGTAATACCTTTCACATATCAATCCTTACTTAGGTGAACCATGCCAGCGACAGTGACGACAAAGGGACAGGTGACCATCCCAAAACCGGTGCGAGATCTGCTTGGACTGATACCTGGCAGCAAAGTGGACTTCAGACGCAACGCCGCCGGCGAGGTGGTGCTGAGACCGGCCGAGAAAACATCTGCGTCAAGCCAGTTTGCCAAGTTCCGTGGGCATGCGGGGAAGGGGTTGGATACTGAGGCGATCATGGCACTGACCAGAGGCGATGCGTGACGCTTGTCGATACAAACGTACTTCTGGACCTGGTCACGGACGATCCAAGGTTTTCGGACTGGTCGATTTCCCAGCTTGAGGCCGCGTCGCTGACGGGTCCCTTGTTGATCAACGATGTGGTCTATGCCGAACTGTCCGTGCGCTACGAAACAAAAGAGCTATTGGATGAGCTGATCAAGGGCATTGGCCTTAAACTGGAACCAATTCCAACGGCTGCGTTGTTTCTCGCAGGCAAGGTATTTCAAAAATACAGGCAATCCGGCGGCACGAGAACGGGTGTTCTGCCCGACTTCTTCATTGGTGCGCATGCAGCCGTTTGTGAATATCCGCTTATCACCCGTGATGTGGGTCGCTACCGGACTTACTTTCCGAGGCTGGTTCTCATCACGCCATGACCAGACGAACGCCGGTGAATTTTCTGGAACGAGTAGGGCAGGGGACCGTTGATGTTGGCTTTGAAACGCCCACGCGCCTCAATTGACCCAAGTTTGCTATTGGCATTTATTGCCAACAAGGGAGACTGGACATGGTGACCCGCAACGTTGTGCTGACGGAAACACAGGACCAATTGGTTCAGGCTCTGGTGTCGGCTGGTCGCTATCAAAACGCCAGCGAAGTTTTGCGGGCCGAGTTGCGACTTCTTGAACAGGGGGAAGCTTGGTTAATGCAAATTCAACACGGCTTGCGCGAGGGGTTGGCGCAAGCGCAAGCAGATGATCTGGCAGAGGGTACCGGTGCCGATTCTATCCGCCGGGCTCTTGCACGCGCCAAAACGTAAACCGGACTTTCCGGCTGACTCGTCGGGCCGGAGACAGCTTGGATGAAATTGCTCGTTGGACCATCCCGAACTTCGGGTCAGAGCAGGCGGACTTCTACGAAGCGGAAATCATAGACCGGTGTGAAGCGATCGCCAGAGGTACCACTCTCAGTCGAAGCTGTTCCATACTGGTCGATGAAGCTCAGGAATTGCAGTTCGCGAGGGCAGGAGAGCATTTTCTGGTGTTCCTGGATCAGCCAAACGAGCCAATTGTAGTCGAAATATTGCATTCTCGTAGTGATATTCCGCGTCACGTCGGAGCGTTAACGACCCTCAACGGGGTCTGATGCTGGAGGAGTTTGTGAAAGCATCTCTAGCCGACGCCGCTGGCGTCTCAGAACACACCCCTCCACAGAAACGCTGGCGTGCGCGTTTGTCGTGTTCTTGGAGGGAGCAATGGTGATGCGTCTCACACACGGCGATCAGTTCTGGATTGATACAGCTGAAGACGCAGCACTTGCCGTTGCCCGAGACTTCGATTTTGTCAACGATTCAGGCCGTCGCAAACCGTGAACTCACATACTGCTACGCCGCAGCGCGGAAGTCGGGAGCTAACTTTTTTCGCGGCTGATTGAACCATTCGGCCCGTTCCGGCGACTAACCCATAATACCGACATTGACCGGCGAACCTGATCATTAAAGGAGGCTAGACCCATGGCCAAAAAAATTGGCAACCAGACCTATCCCGACGAAGTGATGGAAATCATGGCAGACCGCGCTCTCGGCAAGCTCTATCGCGCGTTCGTCAAGTCGCGCATGGCCGAAGAGAACACCCTCTTTCTCGACGCTGTAGCCAAGCGCTTCGAGCCCAAGAAACTCTACCCGAAATTCATCGATCCAAAGGCCCCCTCTACGATCAACGTGGCCTACCCCGACCGCAAAGAAGCCATGGATCTTGCAGAGGCGAACGATTTAAAGAACACGAAATGGAAGACACTCATGCAGTCATTCTGCAACCAGATCGAATCTCTGCTCGACAAAAACTTTCTCGAAAGCTTCTGGAAATACAAGCCTTTCCTTAACCACCACCGCGCCCAGGCGGAAAGGAAGATGAAAGGCGATCCGCGCAAGGCGGCCGAACTGCTCGGCATCTCGGACACCGGCACGATGAAGTCGCTGATGGTCGCCCATGCGGTCGGCGATCAGAAAGAGTTCAAGACGATGACCGCCAAGCTGGCCGCCGTACCGGAACTGAAGAAAAAGAAGGTAAAGTCCAGCATGATCGAGAAGATGCTGCTCAAAGCGAAGCTGATCTGACCTCCGGCGGCCGTTTCGGGCTCGATGCCGACGGTCCAGGCGTCAGCCCACCATCACCTTGCGCATTGGACCGCTTCAAGGCCAGTGTCAAAATGCTGGTTTCTGGCTGTGCCGCAGCACGTGGCTGACCGATACCGTAACTCTACAAACGGTCGTTTTTGGGGAGACGGCATATTTGCCGCGAAAGTCAGGAAAGACGCTACAGGACGAAATCGGCCCGAGCTTCGACATCTACCTTTGGTAAGATGACCGTATCGTATCCAAGCTGGTCGAAAGCATCGAGCAACCGATGGTATTCGCGTATGTGGCATCAGGTGGTTCGGGTGGTGGGCGTGTCACCGGTTCTGTAGCGGGCACGCAGCTCATGTGCATGTAACCTCAAGACCTCAGCGCTGCGCTGCCCCCGTTGATCGCGCAGGTCGATGATCCAGACAGTATCCTGTGCCATGGTGTAGAGTAATGAAAAGGCGGTCCCCCTGACCTTGTATTCACGAACGGCGCTGAAATCCTCATAGGCTGGGCCGGACATGGGAAACTCTGCAAGCATGGCCTCTGCGCGGATCAACGCGTTGATGGCTTTGGACAAGTCAAGCTGCGGGTTCTGTCGGTAGTAGGCCCGAAACCAGCGCAGTCCAGGTTCTGCGGTTTCGAGATAGCGAATCTCCATGCCTATCCGTCGTGTTTCGGGAAGGAGCGGTCGTCATCCGCTCTCAACCAGTCATGGACGGCATTTGCCGCCAGAGACGGCGCTCCTTGATCGACAAGGGCAAGTCCTGTTTCGAGGAGGTCTCGAGTCGCGAGGCGTTCTTCCACAAAAGCCCGGATTGCCTGGTTGGCCATATATGAGGCGGATCGATCCTCGAAGCGAGCGATCCGGTCGAGCTGCGTCTTGAGCTCGCTGTCGATGCGGGTGGTGAAAGATGTTGTTGCCATGATACCGAAGTGTTTGTTGTGTTGGTGCACATGTCTTACAATGTATGTTGGGCGGGTGCGCGGTCAAGATCTCATCGCACCAGTTTAACAACCTCCGTTTCACCCAATCTCGCGAACACCGCTCGAGTTCTCTTTGCTTTCAGCACTTCTGACACCGCGTCGGGAGTCTAGAGATCGAGTAAAAACCCTGTCCATCAATGTACCGGGAACGCGCGCGATGAGGGCGCCGGATTGGGGTGAATCCAGCGATGAAATATGAACGACGGAGTATGCGTCGGAGCTCATTTTTCAGAGTCCGATAATGCAAACTTATTGGATATAATAGAGAGCTGTAAGGTGGGGCTGTTCGTACGACTTTTTCTAGTAGAAAGCGCCGTTTTAGAACGATCTCTGGACATGAAACTTGCGCCCGCCAATCTTGAACTCTGCTTCGGCACACTACCCCGGATGCCGTCTTGGGTCACCTCCGGCCATGGTGAAACCCTTGAAGATGTGGCGTTTTTGTCAGGTGAGTCTATTAGACATCTGCATGTTGTGTTGGGGAAGGAAGAGGTCCCCCAGACCTTGCTTCGCGAGCAGTTGGCGTTGCAACGCCACCGGAAAGCTACGCTTCTTCAAGAAAAACGTCGCTCTAAAAACATACAAGGGGACTTGCGGGATGCCATCCACCCTCTACGCCCCGGAGATCTGCCCGGACTTGCCGTGAGAGCTATCGGTGCTCGCGCCGCGCAGTTGAGCCGCCGGTGTCCATCAAGGCGTTTTATCGCGCTTGTTTGAAACTGTCTTGTGAACCATTGCGGATTGGCTCGACGCGGTAAGCGCTGCGCCGGTCTAGCGCGCAGCGCAAGTTCTGGAGATGGTTCTTACCCGTTCACTGCTTGAAGAAGGTCCTTCATTGATCCTGGTGGCTGTCTCACGGTCCGATCCGAGCGTTCCTCGCAGAAGGCTTGTAGGGGCTTGGCAGATCACCACGACCTATGTCGTCCGGCGTCTTCAACAAACAGGCATTTCGTGCTATTTTGGCTTATGAACTCGTGCGTATTTTGCCGTTGGCTAATAGTATTTGGGTAGTGTCGCAAAGTTTTGGAATTGAGTTGCGTTGCCTGGCGCGCCGAGCGAGACCTCCCATTTTCCCGAGCCTCAGTCAGGATTGAAGAGTTGATCAGTTTCAAAGGCGCGCAGTACCCGAAATCCGTGATCCTATACG
>NZ_JBDWLR010000095.1:0-138046 GCF_039973035.1 Sedimentitalea sp. | reverse complement strand
CATCCAATGCGGCCTCTGCGTCCGCGCCTGCCGCGAAGTTCAGGTCAACGACGTCATCGGCATGGCGGGCCGCGGCCACGACGCCTACCCCACATTCGACTTCGCCGACCCCATGGGCACCTCAACCTGCGTCGCCTGCGGCGAATGCGTTCAGGCATGCCCAACTGGGGCGCTTATGCCCTCCACCGTTGTTGATAATGCACAGGTCGGCGACAGCGCGGACTTCGACAGCGAAACAAAGAGCATTTGCCCCTTCTGCGGCGTTGGATGTCAGGTCAGCCTCAAGGTCAAGGATGGCCGAGTGAAGTATGTCGAGGGGATCAACGGCCCCGCAAACGAAGGGCGACTTTGTGTGAAGGGCCGGTTTGGCTTTGACTACATTCACCACCCGCATCGACTGACCAAACCCCTGATCCGACGCGAGGATGCACCCGCTAAGGGATTGAACGTCGATCCCGGCAACCTATCGACACATTTCCGCGAGGCCACGTGGGACGAGGCGCTGGATTTTGCCGCACATGGCATGACGCGACTTGCGCAGGCGCATGGTGGTAGGGCGATCGCCGGATTCGGCTCTGCCAAATGCACCAACGAAGAAGCCTATCTGTTTCAAAAGCTGATCCGCGAAGGGTTTGGCCACAACAACGTCGATCACTGCACGCGGCTGTGCCATGCCTCATCCGTGTCGGCACTGATCGAAAATGTCGGCAGTGGAGCTGTCACCGCAACGTTCAACGAGATTGAAAACACCGATGTGGCCATCGTCATCGGAGCCAATCCGGTTGAAAACCATCCGGTCGCCGCGACCTATTTCAAACAGTTCACTAAGCGTGGCGGCAAGCTGATCGTCATGGATCCGCGCGGGGTCGGGCTCAAACGGTTCGCATCTCACATGCTGCAATTTCGTCCGGGTGCCGATGTATCCATGCTGAACGCGATTATGGCGACGATTGTCGAAGAAAACCTGTTCGATCAGCAATATATCGAAGCCTTCACCGAGAACTGGGAAGCTGAAAAGGCGCATCTGGCCGATTTCAGCCCGGAAAAGATGGCCGCGATCTGTGGGATCGATGCCGAAGTGCTGCGCGACGTCGCACGCACCTTTGCCGGTGCCAAATCAGCGATGATCTTTTGGGGCATGGGCGTGTCGCAACACATTCACGGCACGGACAATTCCCGCTGTTTGATTTCGCTGGCCTTGATGACGGGTCAAATCGGGCGCCCCGGCACCGGGCTGCACCCGTTGCGCGGCCAGAACAATGTACAGGGTGCCAGTGACGCCGGGCTGATCCCGATGTTCCTGCCGGACTATCAGAGCGTGACTGACGACACGGTGCGCAAGGCATTTACCGATGTCTGGGGCTCGGGTGATTTCAGCAACGAAAAGGGCCTGACCGTCACCGAGATCGTCGATGACATCCATGCCGGAAACACCCGCGCGATGTATATTCAGGGTGAAAATCCCGCGATGTCGGACCCGGATGTGGATCACGCCCGCGAGGCCTTTGCCAAACTGGAACATCTGGTTGTACAGGACATTTTCCTGACGGAAACGGCGAACTATGCCGATGTCATCCTGCCAGCCTCAGCGCTTTATGAAAAATCCGGCACTGTTTCCAACACCAACCGGCAGGTGCAGATGGTACGCCCGGCCGTCGCGCCACCGGGCGATGCCCGCGAAGATTGGGAGGTCACGGTGGAGTTGGCCCGGCGCATCGGGCTGAACTGGACCTACACCCATCCGCGCGAAATCTTCACTGAAATGGCGCTGAATATGAAGAGCCTCGACAACATTACATGGGAACGGCTGGAAGTTGAAACCGTCACCTACCCATCCCTCTCGCCAACCGATCCCGGTCAGGCCGTGGTGTTTGGCGATGGTTTCCCGCGCACCGAAGGGCGGGCAAGGTTCACACCAGCCAGCATCATCGCCCCTGACGAAGCACCTGATCTGGACTTTCCCATGATCCTGACGACGGGACGGCAACTGGAACACTGGCACACCGGGTCGATGACACGACGCAGTTCGGTTCTGGACGCTGTCGAACCCGAGGCCAACGCTTCGCTGCACCCTGCGACGCTGCGCAATCTTGGGGTCGAGCCGGGCACCATGATGCGCCTGACCACGCGGCGTGGCTCGATCGAGATCATGGCGCGCGCAGATCGCGCCATCAGCCCGGATATGGTTTTTGTCCCCTTCGCCTATGTCGAGGCGGCAGCCAATATCCTGACCAATCCTGCCGTGGACCCCTATGGCAAGATCCCCGAGTTCAAGTTCGCCGCCGTCAAGGTGGAACCTGCAACAGCAATAGTCGCCGAATAACACCCAACACCCAGTCCGCCGGATGGCGGAGACCAACGGAGAGTAAGAATGGCCTATAAATCCGATATCGAGATTGCACGCGAAGCCAAGAAGCGCCCGATTCAGGAGATCGGCGAAAAGCTTGGCATCAGCAGTGACGACCTGCTGCCTTACGGCCACGACAAGGCCAAGGTCAGCCAGACATTCATCGACAGCGTGCAAGGCAACGAGAACGGCAAGCTGATCCTTGTCACCGCGATCAACCCGACGCCTGCTGGCGAAGGCAAGACCACGACTACTGTTGGGCTTGGTGATGGTCTGAACCGGATTGGAAAAAAGGCCGCGATCTGTATCCGCGAGGCATCGCTTGGCCCGTGCTTTGGCATGAAGGGTGGCGCCGCAGGTGGCGGTTACGCCCAAGTTGTGCCTATGGAAGAGATGAACCTGCACTTCACAGGCGACTTTCACGCGATTACCAGTGCCCACAACCTGCTCAGCGCGATGATCGATAACCACATCTATTGGGGCAACGAGTGCGAGATTGACCTGCGTCGCGTCGTCTGGCGCCGGGTTCTGGACATGAACGACCGCGCCCTGCGCGATGTCGTAACCTCGCTGGGCGGTGTGGCCAACGGTTTCCCGCGTCAGGCCGGTTTTGATATCACCGTGGCGTCCGAGGTCATGGCTTGCCTGTGTCTGGCACTGAACCTAGAAGACTTGCAAAAGCGTCTCGGCGATATCATCGTCGCCTACCGCCGCGACCGTACGCCGGTTTATGCGCGCGATATCAAGGCCGATGGCGCCATGACCGTGCTTCTGAAAGACGCGATGCAGCCGAACCTCGTGCAAACGCTCGAAAACAACCCGGCCTTTGTGCATGGTGGCCCGTTTGCCAACATCGCCCATGGCTGTAACTCGGTCACGGCAACAACCACGGCGCTGAAACTGGCGGACTACGTGGTGACAGAGGCCGGTTTCGGGGCCGATCTGGGCGCCGAAAAGTTCATGAACATTAAATGTCGCAAGGCTGGGATCGCACCGTCTGTCGTGGTCTGCGTTGCCACCGTGCGTGCGATGAAAATGAACGGCGGCGTGGCCAAGGCCGATCTGGGCGCCGAGAACGTCGAGGCCGTCAAGAAGGGTTGCCCGAACCTTGGCCGTCATATCGAAAACCTGAAGAGCTTTGGCGTACCGGTCGTGGTCGCGATCAACCATTTCGTCACCGACACCGATGCCGAAATCGAAGCGGTCAAGGAATACGTCCGCGAGCATGGCTCTGAGGCGATCCTGTCCCAGCATTGGGAATTCGGCTCCAAAGGCTCCGAAGACCTGGCCAAGCGGGTGGCGGAAATTGCCGATGCCGATATGGCAAGCTTTGCTCCGATCTATGGCGACGACATGCCACTGATGGAAAAGATCGAAACCATCGCCAAGCGTATCTATCGCGCCGACGACGTGTTGGCAGACAAGAAGATCCGCAACCAGTTGCATGAATGGGAATCGCAGGGTTACGGCAACCTGCCGATCTGCATGGCCAAGACGCAATACAGCTTTACCACCGATCCAAACAGGCGCGGTGCGCCGACCGGTCATTCGGTGCCTGTGCGGGAAGTCCGGCTTGCAGCAGGCGCGGGCTTTGTTGTCGTCATCTGCGGCGAGATCATGACAATGCCGGGTCTGCCGCGTGTGCCTTCCGCCGAGCAGATCATGCTGAACAAGGATGGACAGATCGAAGGGTTGTTCTAAGACCTTCCCTTCCTATCAAGAATGTCACGGGTGCGCATTGACTGCGCACCCGCGATCTAGGAAACCGACGTGACACCGACATGAGGATCGAGACAAAATGACCGCCCAGATCATCGACGGAAAAGCCTTTGCCGCAACCGTTCGCGCCCAGGTCGCGGAGCAGGTTACGCGCCTGAAAGCCGACCATGACATCACTCCCGGTCTCGCCGTGGTGCTTGTCGGAGAAGACCCGGCCTCGCAGGTTTATGTCCGCTCCAAAGGCAAGATGACGACCGAGGTCGGTATGGCCAGCTTTGAACACAAGCTGGACGTCGATACATCAGAAGAAGATCTGCTGGCGCTGATCGAAAAGCTGAACAACGACCCCGCCGTACACGGCATTCTGGTGCAACTGCCGCTGCCCTCACACATGAATTCCGATCTGGTGATCAATGCAATCAACCCGGCCAAGGATGCGGACGGGTTTCACATCTCTAATGTCGGATTGTTGGGAACCGGACAGAAATCCATGGTGCCCTGCACGCCGCTCGGTTGTCTGATGATGCTGCGAGACCACCACGGATCGCTGTCCGGCATGAACGCCGTGGTTCTGGGGCGCAGCAACATCGTCGGCAAACCGATGGCACAGCTTTTGCTGGGCGACAGCTGCACCGTAACAATCGCACACAGCCGGACCAAGGATCTGCCCGACGTGGTGCGCGGAGCCGACATCGTGGTTGCCGCTGTTGGACGGCCACAGATGGTTCCCGGCGACTGGATCAAACCCGGCGCGACCGTCATCGATGTGGGCATCAACCGGATCGACAAACCCGAAGGCGGAACGCGCCTTGTGGGCGATGTTGATTTTGACAGCTGCGCAGCGGTTGCCGGTGCGATCACTCCGGTGCCCGGCGGAGTAGGCCCAATGACCATCGCTTGCCTGCTCGCGAATACTCTGACCGCATGCTGCCGGGCGAATGGCCTGCCGGAGCCCGAGGGCCTGACGGCATGAAAGATGCGATGAGCGACCATCGGCTGCTGAACGGTAAGGCGGTCCGTGTCCGGATCCTGAACGAGGTCAAAACCTATGTGGAAAGCCAGCGTGGCGGACCGGTTGGGCGGTTGGTTTCGATCAGCATCGGTGACAACCCCGAGGTTGCTGTCTATGTCCGCAATCAGGCCCGCGGTGCTGCCGCAGCCGGATTGCGGTTCGACCAGCAACTTTGGGGTAATGAGGTCACTCAGGAAGAATGCAAGCGCCTGATCACCGACATGAACGATGATCCGGATGTGTTGGGGATCATCCTGCAACGTCCAGTGCCCGACCATATCAACGTCCGATCCCTGCAATCGGCGATCCATCCGCTCAAGGATGTCGAGGGTATGAACCCGGCATCTATTGGCAATATCGTCTATTCCGATGTGGCTCTCGCCCCCTGTACGGCGGCGGCCTCGGTCGAGCTGATCAAAGAAACCGGGCTTGATCTAAAGGGTCTTGAGGTCGTGATGATCGGCCATTCCGAGATCGTCGGAAAACCTGCGGCGATGATGCTCATGGCCGAAGGCGCGACCGTGACGGTTTGTCATCACATGACACGCTCGGTCGCGATGCATTCGCGGCGCGCGGATGTGGTGGTCGTGGCCGTGGGCAAGGCCCATTTGATCGGGCCCGACATGATCAAACCCGGCGCCGCAGTGATTGATATCGGCATCAACCAGATCGTGGATCCTGATGGCACGACACGTATTGTCGGTGACGTGGATACGGATGCGGTGCTTGACGTTGCGGGCTGGATAACACCAGTTCCCGGCGGCGTCGGCCCGGTCACCGTCGCGATCCTGATGCGCAATGCAACGGTCGCCCACAAACGCCAGTTGGCGGCAGGCTGGATCAACTAAAGCCATACGATTGTGGGGTGGAAACGCCCTAGACCCCCAGATAGCCGATCCCGCAAAACACCATCACCACGGCTCCCCACTGCGCACGGCTCATCGGTTCTTTTAGGATGAGCCATGCCAGAATGACCGTCAGCAGCCCAAACAGCGACGATGCAACGGCGGCAAATTCCGGATGCGGAAACGTGGCCGCCGAAGTAACCGAAGCAAGCGCCGTGGCATCAAGCAGAGCCATTGCCAGCAAGAGGTACAGCACGCTCCGGTCTATATTCCATCGCTCGCGCCGCAGGATCAGGATCAAACCGATCGTCGCCGCCGCAAAAACCCGCCCGGTCAGGATCACAGGCATTTCCGCGCCAAAACGTACCGCAGCCTGACTGGCTGCGAAGGTAGCAGCAAAACCAATGCCCGCGATGACGGACAAAACCACCGCTCGCATGGTCTCGCCATGGGTCTCTTCTGAATCCGACAATGTCGCAACAAGGGCAACGCCCAGAACCACGACAATCACGGCAATCCATTGCCACGCGGAAATGGATGTCCCGTTCGCAGCGGCCCAACCGACCGAGACCACCGGATAGGCCCCGATGATGGGTGCAACCAAGCGTACCGGCCCGATCCGAAAGGCCCCATAGAGGCTGAGACTGGCAAGGCCGAACACTACGCCGGAAACGGCCGCAAGCGCGTAAGACTTGGTCGTCATCTCCGCAAATCCACCCTGTACGGCAGCCACAGGCACAAGCATGACGGTGCCAGCCACCAGCACGGTCAGCAGCGCGGGAAGTATGCGGGTTTTTTGGCTGACACCGCGCACACAAATATCGTGAAACGCCCAGGCGCAGGCGGCGACCAATCCAAGCAAGAGTGACATCGTTGTTCTTTCTTGATCCCAAGGGAATTACACAGGCGCGTTGAATGCGGCAATTTGATCAGGATTACCCCATTCCGTTTCCACAAAGCGGAGTTCTCTTCCACTTCTTTTCGTCCAAGTTCTCCGGACTGTAAACCATACTGAAGTCTAGATTTTTCCCATGTTTGGTATTGTTGCTCCGTCAGGATGCAGGCCCGATGAAATCCGGCCCGTCGGCCTGCGTGCGTGCCCCGACCGAACCACCCTCATCTGTGGCGATTGAAGCCCGGATCGTGTAGATGGATCGCAAGACTATTCGCTTTGCACGTGCAAATTTGTACCGCCCCACTTGTTTCTGTACCTGTTGCATCAAATTCTGAGTCGATACTGTTTCATGATCTTTGTTCCACTTCCTTTCGTCGTCACTATCCTGCTGGCCCTTCTTTTCGCAGGCGTCGCAAGAGCCGGTGACGAGCGACCGCAGAACTATCCGTTTCTGGCACTCATCGCTCTCGCCGCCACCCAGTCACTGCTCGTTGGCCTGCGCTTTGGCTATGGCGTCGAATGGGTCGGGTTTCTCTCGCCGCTGCTTGCGAGCGTGATGGCGCCAATGGTGTTGTTCGGAGCGCTCCACCTTGTCGGTCCGCAGCCCTTGATGAATTTCAGAACGCTCGCACCGCACTGCATCCCCTTTGTCCTTGTGATGGTTTCCCTGATCGTGTGGCCGGTTGCGCTTGATGTGATCATCATCAGCACGTTCGTCATTTATGCGATCCTGATCCTGCGCCTGCTCTGGTCCGGTGCCGATGCGCTGCGTCTTGCGGCGCTTGATGGGGCCGGTGCCGCGCACCGCGCGCTGGTCTTTGCCGCGTGCGCGCTGATGTTTTCGGCCATCGTCGACACATCGATCACACTCGACATTGCCCTGACCGGCGCACGCCACCTGCCGCTGCTGGTCTCTGTTGGAAATGTTGCGACCTTGCTGTTGCTCGCTATCGCCGGCGCGGCGGCCAGCAGGGGGCGCACGCCGGGCGATATTGACCACAATGCCGTCAACACGTCGCCAACCCCGGACCGACCTGAAACCGAAACGACCGACGATCCCGAGGTTCTTGCAACCGTTGAAACGCTGATGAAGCAAACCCGCATCTATCGGGATGTTGATCTTAACCTTGACCGTCTCGCGCGCAGGGCGGTGATCCCGTCTCGACAGATCTCTGGTGCGATCAACCGGATGACCGGCAAGAATGTCTCGCAGTATGTGAATGATTTCCGGATCGCCGAGGCCTGCGATCATCTGCGGGCCGGAACGCGCCCGGTGACCGAAATCATGTTCGAGGTCGGATTTCAGACCAAATCGAATTTCAACCGTGAATTCCGTCGGGTGACGGGACAAGCCCCGCTGGAATGGCGTAAATCGCAAGCCGCTGTTCTAAGCCCCACAAAATAACGGCGATACAAACCGACTAAGTCGCGATTCAGAACGTAGCATTTCGTGATCTAGGTCTCGGATTGTCATTCTGTCGCCGATATTGGTGGCATGAACACATTCACTGATCATGACCGCAAACTGGCCGCGACGCTGAGAGAGCTCTCAGCTTCATCTGCCGCTTCACCCGGAGTCGCTTCGCCAGCTCCGAAAGAACACATTCAACAAAGAGGAAAGATCTTTCTGGCCGGAGCGGTCATGCTTCTGATCGGGGCCGCTGTCATTTCCGGTCCAGGCGTCGTGCGCCTCATTTCCGACTCGCTCAACACATCGGCAGGACAGGCGCCCAAGGATGCGCCGCTTTCGCAACCACAACAAACAGCACCGGCTGCCGTGGTCCAACCGACCCACAGCGAAATCACCGGCTCGGGCTATGTCGTGGCCCCACAGATGGCCGCGGTCTATGCCGAACGAGGCGGGCGTATCACAGGGATCCACGTCCAACTCGGCGACGTTGTTGCTGCCGGTGATCCACTGCTCACGATGGATGAGACCGGAATACGCTTCGCCGCAGAAGAGGCACAGCTCGTCGTTACCTCTGCCGAACTGTCACTTGCCGCGGCACTCATTTCACTTGGGCAAGCCGAGACCGTGTTGAACAGGCAAACCGCGCTCAATCAGCGTGGGGTCGTCGCCAGCGAACGGCTGGAAGACGCCAAGACCGTATTTCTTAGCGCAGCCAACGCGGTCGAACAGGCCAAGGCAAATCAGGACAAGGCCAACCTTGCGTTGCGGGTCGCCGAGGATCGCGTTGCCGACTTGACCGTCCGCGCGCCGATCGCAGGAACCGTGACACAGCTTTCCGCGCATGTCGGGGATGCGGTGCTTGACCGGATTGACGCCATCCATGACGGGATCGGTCTGATGACGATCGCGCGTATGGACCGTTTGGCGATCGACGCCGACGTGGCCGAAAAGACGATTGCTGAACTAAGGCACGGTTTGGCTGGCAAAGCCGTACTGGACGCATTTCCCGACCAACCGTTCTCGTTCGAGGTTCAAAACATCGCACCCAAAGTGAACGCCGCGAGAGGCACCGTTGAGCTGCGACTTTTTCCGGTCGAGCCCCCTCAGGGAATGCGGCCCGGTATGGCGGCCCGTATTCGCTTCATTCTGCCCAACCCAGATTCACCTTCGACCAACCACTCTGGAGACCTTTCGCAATGACGATACCCAACACCGACAACGCATTCATATCCCTTTCTGGCGTCCACAAATCCTATCGGACGGGATCAGAACTTTTGCCGATCTTTTCCGATCTCGACCTTTCGATACCCAAGGGCGAATTTCTCGCGATCATGGGCCCATCGGGGTCCGGAAAATCGACCCTTTTGAACTTGCTCGCGGGCATCGATCAGCCAGACAGCGGCGGCATTCGCATCGGCGATCAAGCCCTCGATCAAATGGGCGAAACCAGCCTGTCTGCCTGGCGGGCGCATCACATGGGAATCGTCTTTCAGTTCTACAATCTGCTACCCATGTTAACGGCGGCGGAGAATGTCGAGCTGCCATTGCTTCTAAAACCGCTATCCGCACGTGAACGGCAGGAGCGGGTTGCAAAGGTTCTGGACCTTGTCGGTCTTGGTAGGCGCGGACGTCAGAACCCGTCGCGGATGTCGGGTGGTGAGCAACAGCGCGTCGGCATTGCCCGGGCCATCGTGGCCGACCCCGATCTGCTGTTGTGCGATGAACCCACCGGTGATCTGGACCGGCAATCGGCAGACGATGTACTGGCGATGCTGAGTTTTCTCAACTCCGAACTTGGCAAGACCATCGTGATGGTAACCCACGATCCCGAGGCCGCCGCCAAGGCGACGCGCATACTCCATCTCGACAAGGGCGTTTTTGTTGAAAACGCGCGGGTGGCGGCATGACCTTTCTCGCATTTGCCCGCAAGAGCGCGATGCGAAAACCGTTTCGCAGCGTGTTGCTGATCATCTCGGTCGCGATCACCTTTCTGGTCTATGGGCTAACCGCCAGTTTCGTCGCAGGCTCGCAGGGGACTGCAGCGGCGAGCAATGAAATCCTCGGCGTGATGAATGCAGCCGGTCGCGGACAGCCTTTGCCTTTGGCCTACCTGCCACGCATCGCGGAACTGCCGGGGGTTGCAGATGTCAGCCCGGTCACCCGCTTGCGCGGCACCGTTGGTGATGCGCGTAATGCCGTTGCAGTCAGCGCAGGCGATCCGGAGAAACTGATGGCCGTCAGCGGCCAAGAACTTGGCCTGACCCCTGCCCTTGTCGACGCACTTGATGGTGGTCGCGACAAGGTGCTGGTCGGCCGAGCGCTCGCAGATGCGCAAGGGTGGGGCGTAACCGATCACATTACCCTATCGGCATTTCGCACCAAAAAGAGCGATGGAAGCCGCGACTGGCGTTTCGAGATCGTGGGCATATTTGAGGGCGCGCATGCGAGCACCGATACCTACTTTGTTCTGGCCCAGTACGATTACATCAATACCGCGCGCGCCAAGAACAAGGACACGGCCGTTACATTTGCCCTGCGCCCGCAAGCTGGTATCGCGCCACAAGAATTGGCGGCCCGCATCGACACGCTTTTCGCAAACTCCGCGGCCCCGACCCGAACATTGTCAGAAAAACAGTTCCTAAGCGCCTTTTTGAGCCAATATGCCGATGTCAAACGCGTCGTGATACTGGTTGTCGCAGTGTCGTTTGTGACCCTCTTGATGATCGTCATCAACACTCTGGTTTTCGCACTGCGCGAGCGGCGCTTCGAAATCGGCGTACTCAAGACATTGGGTTTTGCCAGATCGCGCATCCTGTACCTCGTCCTCACCGAAGCACTTTTTATCTTTGTGATCGGCGGCGCGGTCGGTCTTGGCCTTGCCAAACTGGCGAGCCTCGCGGCTCCAGCGGCGCTTGGCTTGGTGCTTGATGCAGAAATGGCACTCCGCGCTACCGGACTTGTCCTCCTGCTTGGCCTGATCGCTGGTGCGTTGCCCGCGCTGTTCGCCATGCGAACCCCGATCCTCTCCACATTCAGAACGCGGTAACCCAGATGCAAGCTTCCACACGACAAATTATGGCGATGGTACGCGCGGCCATGCTCAGCCTGCCCCGCCGATTGGCCATTTCACTCTCCATGATCGCCTCGATCATGTTGGTGGTCTGCGTTCTCAGCGCCTTTCTTGCCATGGCGAAGGGGTTCGAAGTAACGCTGCAAAGCGCAGGATCACCGGATGTCGCCGTGATCCTTGGCAGCGGCGCACGCAACGAGGGCCAGTCGGAGATACCGGCCGAAACCACGCGGTCGGTCATGGCGATGGGCGGCGATATCGGCGTAGTCCGCGATCCTTCCAAAGCCCTGCTCCTCTCTCGCGAACTTGTCGTGCCAGTAGAGTATCGCAGTCATGACGATGCCGCAGGCGACACACTGACCCTGCGAGGGATGGATTCGACTGGTCCCGCAATCCGACAGGACATATCGCTTTCAGCCGGTCATTTCCCAACACCCGGAAGCCGCGAGATCGTGGTCGGCGATCAATTGGCGGCCAGCTATCCTGGTTTCGGCCTCGGCGAACAGGTTCGGTTGGGGCCGATATTCTGGACAATCGCCGGTCATTTCTCGGCTCAGGGCAGTGCGTTTGAGTCCGAAATTTGGGCTGATCTCGATACCGTACGCGGAGCGTTCGACCGCGCGGGCGAGGTTCAGAGCCTCAGGCTGCTACTAGTGCAGCCAACTGCGATTGAAACGCTCCGTCAGGCGATTGAACAATCGACCACTGAACAGTTTCGGATCGTTTCCGAGGCGGATCTGTATGCGAGCCAGTCCGAAGGCACCGCGCGTCTGATTCGGTTGTTTGGCTGGCCAATTGCGCTCTTGATGGCGGCGGGCGCGGTGGCCGGTGCCCTCAACACGATGATGAGTTCTCTGTCAGACCGCACCGTGGAAATCGCCACAGTCCGCGCGCTTGGTTTCAGCCGTCTGTCGGCCCTGCTCGCCACTTGGGTAGAGGCGATGTTGCTCGCGACACTGGGTGTTTGTCTCGGCCTCGCGATTTCGTGGGTTGCCATGAATGGTTGGCAGGCGAGCACACTTGGCGCGAACGATGCGCGGATGGCATTTCGGTTGGTCGTCGACGCTGATGTGATGTTGATGGCTGGCTCTGTCGGTCTCGCCATCGGGGCCATTGGTGGGCTTTTGCCCGCTCTTGCCGCCGCCCAGCTTCCGATTACTGCCGCATTGAGGGCGCAGGGCTGATCCCCGCGTTCAGGCCCCGGTTATACCGGGGCCTGATCTGTCAGAGCTTATTCAGCCGCCAGCGCATTGTCGGTGATGGCTGTGGTATAGGCACCTTCGGGTTGTTTGGTGATCACCGGGTCGGAACCACCGGCAAGCAAGGTTGCCACGGTCCGCTCATAATCTCCGGGATCCAGCGCGCCGTTGGATCCGGCAGTCAACTTTGCAACCTCGGTCATCATGCGAACCTGATGCGCCTCGGTCTGCGCGCCGGTCTCGTCATAATCGAGCACGATCATCGCCGCCTCTTCGGGGTTTTCCTCGGCCCATTTCCAGCCTTGCATCGACGCCGCGACGAATTTTTCCATCCGCTCCACGAATGCGGGATCCGAGAGGTTTTCTTCCATCACGTAAAGCCCGTCTTCCAACGTGGCGACGCCCTGATCCTCGTATTTGAAGGTGATCAGCTCTTCTGGAACAACGCCGCTGTCGAGAACCTGGCCATACTCATTGTAGGTCATGGTCGAGATGCAATCCGCCTGACGCTGCAAGAGCGGGTCGACGTTAAAGCCCTGTTTCAGAACCTCGACGCTGTTTTCACCCTTGCCATCGGTGCCCATCCCCAGATGCGACATCCAGCTCAGGAATGGGTATTCGTTGCCAAAGAACCAAACGCCAAGTGTCCGGTTGGCCAATGATTCCGGCCCCTCGATCCCAACATCAGCCCAGCAAGTCAGCATCATGCCTGATGACTTGAACGGTTGCGCAATATTGACCAGAGGCAAGCCGTTTTCGCGGGCTGCCAATGCGGCGGGCATCCACTCGACGATGACATCGGCGCCACCGCCTGCGATCACCTGAGTGGGGGCGATATCCGGGCCACCGGGCAGCACGGTAACTTCGAGCCCGGCATCATCATAATAGCCGTTTTCAAGCGCCACATAATACCCGGCAAATTGCGCCTGCGTCACCCATTTGAGTTGCAGCGTGACCTCTTCGGCAAAGGCCGGAGCGGTCAGTGCAGTCGATGCAAGTGCCGCGATCAGCATAGATTTTTTCATGTTAGTCTCCTGTTGGTTTTTGGTTTTGGTTTCTTGTGGGTGGGTGGCCCCTAACCGCGTTGCGAAGGGTGCCAGAAGGTGAGCCACTTTTCGATCAGCGCCGCCAACCCATAGGCCAGCGTTCCGGTGATCGCCGCGACAAGGATAGCCGACCAGACGAGGCCGAGGTCAAGCTGACCGATAGAGGTTGAAATGCGAAAGCCCAGACCCTGCGTTGGCGAGCCGAAAAATTCCGCGACAATGGCCCCGATCAGCGCCAGCGTTGTACTGACTTTCAGACCGTTGAAGATAAACGGCATGGCTGCGGGCAGGCGCAGTTTCAGCAACGTTTCACCCCAACTCGCCGCATAGGTACGCATCAGGTCGCGCTGCATCGCAGATGTTTCGGAAAGACCGGCAACCGTGTTCACCAGCATCGGAAAATACACCATCAGCACGACGACCGCCGCCTTGGATTGCCAGCCAAAGCCGAACCACATGACAAGGATTGGCGCGGTCCCAACGATGGGCAAGGCGGCCATGAAATTGCCCAATGGGAGCAAACCCTGACGCAAATACGTGTACCGGTCGACCAGAAGCGCGGTCAGGAACGCGGCGCTGCAACCAATCACGTAACCACCAAGCGCGCCTTTGAGGATGGTCTGGGTAAAGTCACCCCAAAGCATCGCAATGTTGTTGGCGAAGGTGCTGGCAATCACGCTGGGCGGTGGCAGGATCACTTGCGGAACTTCGAGCCCGCGCACGATCAGCTCCCACATGACCAACACCGTTGCACCAAAGATCAATGGCACAGCCAGCCGTGCCGCACGGCTCTGCGACCGCGCGGGGCGGGCGAGCCAGAGGTTGACTGCGAAACCGGCTGCCCAGATCAGCAATGCCAAAATGACCAGACTCATGGCTGGCCACCCATTGCCCTGAGCGTGCGTCGCTCAAGCCAGCCGGTCAACCAGACCAGAATGGCCGCAAGTCCTGCCGCCATCAACAGCGCCGCCCAAACCTGTGAGGTTTGGCCATAGTAGCTGCCCGCCAGCATCCGCGCACCCAGCCCGCCCTTTTGCACCGGCAATTCACCCACGATCGCACCGACAAGGCTGGCGGCGATGGCGATCTTGAGCGAGGTAAAGAGATAGGGGACCGAGGCCGGCAAACGCAATTTGGTCAACACCGTGAACGCCCCCGCATTGTAAGTGCGCATCAGGTCGAGCTGCATCGCATCCGGCGAGCGCAGACCTTTGACCATGCCGACAACCACCGGAAAGAACGACAGATAGGCCGAGATCACCGCCTTGGGAATCAAACCCTGTATTCCGATGGAATAGAGCACCACGATGATCATCGGAGCCAACGCCACAATCGGGATGGTCTGGCTGACAATCGCCCAGGGCATGATCGACATGTCCATCACCCGCGAATGCACGATGCCAACCGCCAGTGCGATGCCCAGCGCGGTGCCGATAACAAAGCCAAGAAACGTCGCACTCAGCGTGATGCCGCCGTGATAGATCAGCGACCGGTTGGACAGGCTGCCAGATTTGACGATACCGCGCCGGCCGTTGATTTCTTCGTCGAATGTCGAACGATACAGCTCTGCCGCCACTTGATGCGGGGCCGGAAGGCGGGGACGATCAAGGCTCCAGCTTTCGCCTAACAGCCCCGTATTTTGCGCCACCAATGCCCAAGACCCCATGTCACGCCGCTCTACCGCAGTTTCGGGTGACACGGTTGCACCGGCACGCTCCGCACGGGTCAGCACATCCTGCACGTTCATCGGAATAACGGCCAGGTACCAGATGCCCAGCACAACAAGAACCATCGCCAGAACCGGCGGCAGACGCCAGCGCCGGGCAGCGGTCGGCGCGACAGGATCGGCGCTGGCGCTCACTCTTCGTACCCCGCACGCAGACCTTCGCGCACCCTGTGGGCAATCTCGATGAACTCGGGCGTATCGCGGATATCCAATGGCCGTTCGCGGGGCAGCGGGCTTTCGATCACATCAGTGATCCGACCCGGACGGGGCGACATCACCACGATATGGGTCGAAAGATAAACCGCCTCGGGGATCGAATGTGTTACGAAACAGATGGTTTTCTGCGTGCGGTCCCAGAGCCGCAGGACCTCTTCGTTCAGACGGTCACGCACGATTTCATCCAGCGCGCCAAAGGGTTCGTCCATCAGCAGGATCTCGGCATCAAACGCCAGTGCCCGCGCGATAGAGGCGCGTTGCTGCATGCCGCCGGACAATTGCCAAGGAAACTTCTTTTCAAACCCGGTCAGTTCAACAAGTTCAAGCACACGCGTGATGCGTTCCTGCTGTTCGGCCTTGCAAAAGCCCATGATTTCAAGCGGCAAACGGATGTTGCCGCCGATGCTGCGCCACGGATACAGGCCCGCCGCCTGAAACACATACCCATAGGCCCGCGCCCGCCGCGCTTCGTCTGCAGTCATGCCGTTGACCGTCAGACTGCCGCCCGTTGGCGTTTCCAGCCCGGCGATACAGCGCAACAGGGTGGTCTTGCCACAACCCGAGGGGCCGATAAAGCTGACGAACGATCCGTTGGGAATATCAAGGCTCACGTCCTTAAGCGCGTGAACAGGTCCGTCCGCAGTCTGAAAAGTCAGGTCCAGCCCCTTAGCCGCGATCACGGGTGCGGCAGGGTTGGTTACAGGATTTGGTTCACTCATGCGTCATACTTTGCAGTGCAGTAAATGGTCATCAAACCCCCGTCACCGGAATGCCGCTGCGCTCTACCGGGCGTGGGGCGGTCAGTTCTTTCCATGTGGAAAGCGCCTTGTTCACGGTGGTGTTGGCCGACCGGCTGACAAATTCGCCATGTCCCTCTTCGGTCTTGATCTCGCCATCCATCACCGCGACCTGACCGCGTGTCAGGGTATAGCGCGGCAAGCCTTTGATCTGCTGGCCCTCGAACACATTATAGTCGATCGCGCTCTGCTGATTGTTGGCGGAAATCGTCTTTTCCTTGGTCGGGTCCCAGACGACGATGTCAGCATCGGACCCAACCATGATCGCGCCCTTCTTGGGATAGCAGTTCAGGATCTTGGCGATGTTGGTTGAGGTCACCGCGACAAACTCTTCTGGCGTCAAACGTCCGGTTGCAACACCACGGGTCCACAGCATCGGCATCCGATCCTCCAACCCACCGGTGCCGTTGGGGATCTTGGTGAAATCGCCAACGCCGGTGCGTTTCTGTTCAGTGGTAAAGGCACAGTGATCGGTTGCCACCACCGACAGAGAGCCGCTTTGCAACCCGGCCCAGAGACTGTCCTGATGTTTCTTGTTGCGGAACGGCGGCGACATGACGCGTCGCGCGGCATGGTCCCAATCGGCGTTGAAATATTCGCTTTCGTCCAGCGTCAGATGCTGGATCAGGGGTTCACCCCAGACGCGTTTGCCCTGCATCCGGGCGCGGCGGATGGCCTCGTGACTGTCCTCGCAACTGGTATGCACCACATAGAGCGGCACGCCCGCCATATCGGCGATCATGATGGCGCGGTTGGTCGCCTCGCCTTCGACCTGAGGCGGGCGCGAATAGGCATGCGCCTCGGGGCCTGTATTGCCCTCGGCGAGTAATTTGGCGGACAATTCGGCCACCACGTCGCCGTTTTCCGCGTGCACCATCGCGATCCCGCCAAGTTCGGCAAGCCGCTGGAACGACGCGTACATCTCGTCATCGTTGACCATCAGCGCGCCCTTGTAGGCCATGAAGTGTTTGAACGTGTTGATGCCGCGCTCTTCGACCACGGTTTTCATGTCATCAAACACCTGCTCGCCCCACCACGTCACCGCCATGTGGAAGGAATAGTCGCAGTTGGCGCGGGTCGATTTGTTGTCCCACATCTGCAGGGCATCCAGCAGCCCCTGACCCGGCGACGGCAGTGCGAAATCGACCACCATTGTCGTTCCACCCGCCAGCGCGGCGCGGGTGCCGCTCTCGAAATCATCGGTGGAGTAGGTGCCCATGAAGGGCATTTCCAAATGCGTATGCGGATCAATCCCGCCGGGCATCACGTAACAGCCCGTTGCGTCCAGCACCTCGTCTCCGGTCAGGTCGGGCCCGATCTCGGTGATCCGGCCGCCCTCTACCTTGACGTCTGCCTCATAAGTCAGATCGGCGGTGACGATGGTTCCGTTCTTGATGACCGTGCTCATTGGTCGTTCTCCCCATAGCGGTAGCGCATTATTTCAGCGCCTTCTTGTTCGGTGACTCAGTCGAGATCAGGTGACGATCTCTGCCGTTTCGACCACGGCATGCATCAGCACATCGGCTCCGGCGCGCGCCCAGTCCTTGGATATCTCTTCCGCCTCGTTGTGCGACAGCCCGTCGACGCAGGGGCACATTACCATTGCGGTAGGTGCGACCTGATTGATCCAGCACGCATCATGCCCGGCACCGGAAATCAGATCGCGGTGGGAATATCCCAATCGCTCGGCGGCGTTTCGCACGGCGCTGACACAGGCGGCGTCAAATTCCACCGGGTCAAATCCTCCGACCTTTTCGAATTCAACCTCAAGCCCCATGTCATCGCAAATCTTCTGCGCCTCGTTCTTCAGCCGCGTTTCCATGTCCTGAATGACCGCGAGGTCTGGCGAGCGGAAATCGATGGTAAAGACCGCGCGTCCGGGGATCACATTGCGCGAGTTCGGAAAGACTTCGATATGGCCCGCCGCGCCCACTGCGTGGGGTTTGTGTGACCATGCGATCTCTTCGACTTTTTCCAGAATCCGCGCCATGCCCAGACCAGCGTTCTTGCGCATCGGCATCGGGGTGGAACCAGTATGTGCGTCCTTGCCGGTGACGGTGACCTGTGTCCACGACAGGCCCTGACCGTGGGTGACGACGCCGATGTCCTTGCCCTCAGCCTCAAGAATGGGGCCCTGTTCGATGTGCAATTCGAAGAATGCATGCATCTTGCGGGCACCAACTTCTTCGTCACCGCGCCAGCCGATACGGTTCAGCTCGTCTCCGAAGGCTTTGCCTTCGTGATCTTCGCGCGCATAGGCCCAGTCTTGGGTGTGCACCCCCGCAAAGACCCCTGATGACAGCATGGCAGGGGCATATCGCGTGCCCTCTTCGTTGGTCCAATTCGTGGCAACGATCGGATGCTTGGTCTTGATGCCAAGGTCGTTGAGCGTGCGAATGATTTCAAGCCCGCCGAGAACGCCGAGAATGCCATCATATTTGCCGCCCGTCGGCTGCGTATCCAGATGGCTGCCGACATATACCGGCAGGGCATCGGGGTCTGTACCCTCGCGCCGGGCAAACATGTTGCCCATCTGATCCAATCCCATCGTGCATCCCGCCTCTTCGCACCAGCGCTGAAACAGCGCGCGGCCTTCGGCGTCTTCGTCGGTCAGGGTCTGTCGGTTGTTTCCGCCCGCGACGCCCGGGCCGATTTTGGCCATTTCCATGAGAGTATCCCACAGGCGATCTGCGTTGACGGTCAGGTTGGCTGCTGGTGCGGTCATATCATCCCCAGTCTTGCTAGCCTCTACGGGCCATTTCATGATTTGACCAATCGGTCAAAGTCACGCTACCACGGAGCCAAGGTCAGTCAAGTGTGGCGCCGCCGAAAGCGGCATTCGCATCAAAATTTGGCAGGGAATGGCAGGCGATGACAAAAAGATTGGCGCAGTCGCATCCTGGCGACCCCACCAAACCCAGAACCCGCATCCAAAAGCGCAACCGAGAGCTGATTTTGGAGGCCGCGCTGGAAGTGTTTTCGCGGAATGGCTATCGTGGAGCGACTTTGGATCAGATCGCCAACCAGGCGGGTCTGAGCAAGCCGAATCTGCTCTATTATTACCCGTCAAAAGAGGCGATTCACCGCGAGTTGTTGCACGGGTTGCTTGACACATGGCTGGATCCGCTCAAGGCGATGGATCATGGCGGTGAGCCGTTGGAAGAAATTCTCGAATACGTACGCCGGAAACTGCAATTGGCGCGGGATTTTCCGCGTGAAAGCCGGATATTTGCCAACGAAATTTTGCAGGGCGCGCCAACGATCCTGCCTGACCTTGAGGGTGATCTAAAGACGCTGGTCGACCGAACAGCCGAAACCATCAACGGTTGGATCAAAACCGAACGGATTGCGCCGGTCGATCCCGTGCACCTGATTTTTTCCATCTGGTCGCTGACCCAGCATTATGCCGATTTCGACGTGCAGGTGCGCGCGGTGAACGGTGGGGCAGATCCGTTTCCCGGCGCGGAACAGCATCTTGAAACGCTGTTCCGGCGCATGTTGTCGCCCGCCTAGGCCGTTATTCCGCCGCCCGCGCCATCGGGTTGTTGGGGTGTGATGTCCAATCTGCGTGTTCCGCCGGAATCACCCGCCCCGTCCGGGGATCGGTTGTGCCTGCTTCGAGGCGCTC
Organism: Sedimentitalea sp.; assembly: GCF_039973035.1. NCBI lineage: Bacteria > Pseudomonadati > Pseudomonadota > Alphaproteobacteria > Rhodobacterales > Paracoccaceae > Sedimentitalea > Sedimentitalea sp. Next base: position 118,135 of record NZ_JBDWLR010000095.1, on the reverse strand, counting down.
CATCGTGATGCACTCTTCTACGGGACAGACATCAAGACACAGGTTGCAAGCGACGCATTCGCTGTCATCCACATCAAACACCCTGTCTTCGCTCATGGTGATGGCCTGATGCGAAGTATCTTCGCATGCAGCATAGCAACGGCCACACTTGATACAGGCATCCTGATCGATGCGCGCCTTGGTAACGTAATTCAGGTTCAGATACTGCCAGTCGGTGACATTGGGCGCCGCACGACCCCGGAAGTCTTCGATCGTGGCATAGCCTTTTTCATCCATCCATTGTGACAAGCCACGCTTCATTTCTTCGACGATCCGGAAGCCATAGGTCATGGCGGCGGTGCAGACCTGAACGTTGCCACATCCAAGTGCGATGTATTCCGCCGCGTCGCGCCACGTGGTGATGCCGCCGATGCCGGAAATCGGCATGCCTTGTGTTGCGGGATCGCGGGCGATTTCGGCCACCATGTTCAACGCGATGGGCTTGACCGCCGGGCCGCAATAACCGCCATGACTGCCCTTGCCATCAATGCTTGGTTCCGGGCTGAACGTGTCGAGATTGACAGAGGTGATCGAGGATACGGTATTGATCAGGCTGACTGCGTCTGCCCCGCCCGCCTTCGCCGCACGGGCCGGATAGCGGATATCGGTGATATTCGGCGTCAGCTTTACGATTACCGGCTGGTCGTAATATTGTTTGCACCATTCGGCGACCATCTGAATGTATTCTGGCACCTGACCGACCGCGGCCCCCATGCCCCGTTCGCTCATCCCGTGCGGGCAACCAAAGTTCAGTTCGATCCCATCCGCACCGGTTTCTGCAACGCGGGGCAGAATCGCCTTCCACGATGCCTCCTCGCACGGCACCATGATCGACGCGATAACCGCATGATCCGGATAGTCACATTTCACCCGCGTCATTTCTTCGAGGTTTACCTCAAGCGGGCGGTCGGTGATCAGTTCGATATTGTTGAGGCCCAAGAGCCGCCGGTCGGCCCCCCAGATCGCGCCATACCGCGGGCCGTTGACATTAACGACAGGAGGGCCGGCCTCACCCAGAGTTTTCCAAACCACGCCGCCCCAACCGGCATCAAACGCACGGCGCACATTGTATTCCTTGTCCGTCGGCGGGGCCGAGGCGAGCCAAAAGGGGTTGGGGCTTTTGATGCCCAGAAAATCGGTTGTCAGGTCTGCCATTGTATTGGTCCTTTCCGGGCCGGGGCCCGACATGTGTTGGGCGCGGCGCTATGAAAGTGCGGCGTGAATGTCCTCGGCGGCATCGCGGCCTTCGGCGACGGCGACCACGGTCAGATCCTCGCCCGGTGTACAGTCGCCTCCCGCCCAGACGCCAGCAAGGCTGGTGCGTCCGGGTCCGGTGACTGAAATCTTGCCGCGCTCTGTGGCGAGGCCCGCATCTTGGGTCAGGGTCTGGCCGATCGCCAACAACACCTGATCGGCTGGCACGCGAAAGCGCTCGCCGGTGGCTTGCAAGGTGCCATTGGCGGCCTGCGTATGCTCCAGTTCAATTTCCTGAACTGCACCATCACCATGGACTGCAACCGGCGTGGCATTGGTCATCAAGCGCACACCATGTTTTGCGGCAAGGTCTTGTTCAAACCCGCTTGCGCCCATTGCGTCGCATCCGCGGCGATAGGCCAACGTTACATTCGCAGCACCCAGCAGCCGGGATTGTACCGCCGCGTCAATCGCCGTCATGCCGCCCCCGATCACCACCACATCACGCCCAACGGGTATGGACGTCTTGTCATCGGCCTGACGCAGCTCTGCGATGAAATCAACTGCGTTGCGCACACCGGGGAGGTCGAAACCGGGTAAGCCAAGCGCGTTCACACCAGCAAGTCCGACACCAAGGAACACTGCATCATGCTCCTGCTGCAGGGCAGGCAGATCGATATTGTCCCCAAATGTCTTGCCATAAGCCACCGTGATACCGCCAATGCCAAGCAGCCAGTCAATCTCGCGCGCGGCGAAGTCTTCGGTTGTCTTGTAAGCGGCGAGGCCAAATTCATTCAACCCGCCGGGACGCTCGCGTGCTTCGTAGATGGTGACAGCGTGACCCTTCATCGCAAGGCGATGCGCGCAGGCGAGACCTGCTGGCCCCGAACCGATGACACCGATGCTTTTACCTGTGGTCTCTGCCCGCAAGAATGGATGCCCTTGTCGCGCCATCGCGGCATCGGTCGCGAACCGTTGCAGGCGTCCGATCTCGACCGGTTTGCCCTCGGCTGCTTCGCGAACACAGGCTTCTTCACAGAGCGTTTCCGTCGGACAGACCCGCGCGCACATTCCGCCCAGGATGTTCTGTTCAAAGATCGTCTGCGCCGCCGCCTCGGGTTGGCCTGTGGAGATCTGGCGGACAAACAGAGGAATATCGATATCTGTTGGGCAAGCCGTGACACACGGCGCATCGTGGCAGAAGTAACATCGGTCCGCTGCCACTGCCGCTTCATGTGGATCATAGGCTGGATGCAGATCGGCAAAATTCAAAGCGATCTCTTCGGCATCAAGACGTCCGGCGACGAGGCCGGGTGTATGAGGGCTGGTCATTGAATCTCCCTGAGCGTTTTTTTTAGCTTGCCACAACTCAGAATTTTATCAAACGGTCAAATTTTGGTTGCGGGATTGAGCTGATTGGGAGGTTACGTGACAATTAACCTATTGTTTTTATTACGTCTTTGATGAAATTGGGTGACTCCAGGCAACACCAAGTAGCCCGGAGAATTAGAAAAACCTGCGAATTGAGTGAATCGATCTGCACACGGAAGAGGCAAAAAACGGGCTTCATCGCGGTCACGGAACTCGAATTCCCGAAACGGTATGGCTTCAGAAGTAGAGGCCGCTCCACTGATTCGGCGTATCCAAACCAGGCTGGAGCCGGTTCTTGACGAGCAGTCCCTCGCTAATGCCATCCGTCCCGCAATGGCTTTGCGATCATCGGCAACAGCGACATGACACGCAACAGGCGCCATGCAGATTCAGCATATGACGAGGCGCTAACCGCGCCCGCAAAAATACCCTGAACCTCTCAGGGATCGTTTGAATATCCGAAAATGTCGTCGCCTTTTGACTGAGACAACGACATGAAGCGGTATCAGCCGATCTTGCAGGACGCCAGAACCGCCATATTCACGATGTCATTGGCAGTGGAAATCGACGAACAAATCTGAATGGGCTTATCCAGACCCGACAGGATCGGCCCGATCACTGTTGCGCCGCCCATTTCCTGCATCAGCTTGACCGAAATACTGGCCGAATGCCGCGCGGGCACCACCAGAATATTCGCGGGACCCGTCAGGCGCGAAAACGGATAAGCCGCCTGTGATTGCGCATTCAGGGCGACATCCACGGTCATCTCACCCTCAAATTCGAAATCAACACCGCGCGCCTTGAGCACTCCGGGGGCCTGATGCATCTTTTCCGCGCGCTCGGAGACGGGATAGCCAAAGGTTGAAAAGCTCACGAATGCGACGCGGGGTTCAAGACCCATGTGGCGCGCCACATCCGCTGCCCGTTCAGCGATTGTCGCGAGATCTTCGGCATCGGGCCATTCCTGTACCAACGTATCCGCGATCAGAACAATCCGCCCCTTGTGCAAGAGGGCCGTCACACCGGCCACACCATGCGCAGGATCAGCATCAAAAACATGGTTGATGCGATCCAGAATATGCGCCGACTTCCGGGTTGCTCCAGTGACCAACCCGTCGCCATGTCCGTGGGCCAACATCAGGGCCGAAAATACATGCCTGTCCCGTGCGGCGAGTCGGTGAATATCCTGCCGGTCAAACCCACGACGCTGCAATCGTTCGTAGAGAAACTCTTTGTAGGTATCGAGATGCTGGGTGTTGGCCGCATTGACGACCTCTAACTCGCGGGCAGCATCGCCGAGACCGACCGTCTCCAGTAACGCCTTGACCTCGTCAGGACGTCCGACAACCAGCGCCTTGCCCAGACCCGACCGCTGATAGGTGACGGCTGCACGCAACACACGTGGATCATCGCCCTCGGCAAAAATCATTCGTGCCTTGGCGGCGCGCGCCCGGGCATTCAAACCGCGCAGAATGCTGGCCGTTGGATCCATCCGAGCCTTGAGCGTCAGTTCATAGGCATCCATGTCGATGATCGGACGCCGCGCGGCACCCGTGTCCATCCCGGCCCGCGCAACCGCTGGCGGGATACGGTGGATCAGACGCGGATCAAACGGCGTTGGAATGATGTAGTCGCGGCCGAACGTCAGGTTTTCACCGTAAGCCAGCGCCACCTCGTCCGGCACATCCTCGCGCGCGAGCTGTGCCAGCGCATGGGCGCAGGCGATCTTCATCTCGTCATTGATAGCGCGGGCATGAATATCCAACGCGCCCCGGAACAGATATGGAAAGCCCAGAACGTTGTTCACCTGATTGGGGTAATCGCTGCGCCCGGTGGCGACGATCGCATCCACCCGCACTTCGTGGGCTTCTTCCGGCGTAATCTCGGGATCGGGGTTGGCCATCGCAAAAATCACCGGATTGTCGGCCATTGACGCGACCATATCCTGGGTGACCGCCCCTTTGACACTGACGCCTAGGAACACATCGGCCCCCTTCATCGCGTCTTCGAGCGTGCGCGCTTCGGTCTTGACCGCATGGCCGGACTTCCACTGGTTCATGCCCTCGGTCCGACCTTGCCAGATCACACCCTTGGTGTCGCACATGATGCAGTTCTCATTCCGCGCGCCCATTGACTTGAGTAGCTCCAGACAGGCGATCCCCGCAGCACCCGCCCCGTTCAGCACGATCTTGACGTCTTCGATCTTTTTGTTCGACAAGTGCAGCGCGTTGATCAGGCCAGCTGCGCAAATCACGGCGGTGCCGTGCTGATCGTCGTGAAACACGGGGATATCCAGCTCTTCCTTGAGCTGCTGTTCAATGATGAAGCAATCCGGCGCCTTGATATCCTCAAGGTTGATGCCCCCAAACGTCGGTGCCATCAGCCTGACCGCCTTGCAGAAATCGGCAACGTCCTCGGTGTCCAGTTCGATATCGATGCTGTTCACATCGGCGAACCGTTTGAACAGAACGGCCTTGCCCTCCATCACCGGCTTTGATCCAAGCGCTCCGAGATTGCCCAGCCCCAGAACCGCTGTGCCGTTCGAAATCACCGCTACGAGGTTGCCCTTGTTGGTGTAATCATATGCCGTTTCCGGGTTGGCGGCGATTTCTTCGCATGGGATGGCGACGCCCGGAGAATAGGCCAGCGACAAATCCCGCTGTGTGTTCATCGGCACTGTGGCCTGGATTTCGAACTTGCCCGGTGTCGGCTCCAAGTGAAACGTCAACGCTTCATCGCGGGTGTACTTCAACTTGGCCATGACCGGCATTCTCCTATTTGCGGTTCACGCGTCATACCCCGCCGCACGGTGAGCCTCAACAGGAATGCGTTTTCGCCTTTCGTCGCGTCTTGGGCGTTTGTAAGGTCGCGCAGGTTGCGATGACCGGGGGAAAATCTGTGGCCAATGTCACGCCAATGATGGCGCAATATCTTGAGATCAAGGCCGACCATAAGGACGCGTTGCTGTTCTATCGTATGGGCGATTTCTACGAGATGTTCTTTGACGACGCGGTTGCCGCCGCCGAAGCACTGGATATCGCGCTGACCAAGCGTGGCAAACATGACGGCGCCGATATCCCCATGTGCGGGGTGCCTTACCATGCCGCCGAAGGATATTTTCTGACCCTGATCCGCAAAGGCTTTCGTGTTGCCGTCTGTGAACAGATAGAAAGCCCGGCAGAAGCCAAGAAACGCGGCTCTAAGTCCGTGGTGAAACGCGAGGTTGTTCGCCTTGTCACCCCGGGCACGCTAACCGAAGACGCGCTACTTGAAGCCAGACGTCACAATTTCCTCGCCGCCTTTGCCGAGGTACGAGATCAATCGGCGCTGGCATGGGCCGATATATCGACCGGAGCGTTTCACGTGATGCCGCTGAATCGTGCGCGGCTTGGGCCCGAACTCGCCCGGCTGGCACCATCCGAACTTATTGTCAGCGATGGCGGCACTGAGGGTTTGTATGATGTCGCCAGCGATCTAGGTGTCGCGCTTTCACCGCTTGGGCGGGCCAGCTTTGACAGCACCGCCGCCGACAAGCGCCTGTGCAGCTTGTTCTCGGTCGGCACGCTTGAGGCATTCGGAAGCTTTGGGCGGGCCGAGATATCGGCGATGGGCGCTCTGATCGATTATCTCGAAATCACCCAAAAGGGTCGCTTGCCCCTGTTGCAGACCCCGGTGCGCGAATCCGAGGATCGTGTCGTTCAGATTGATGCTGCGACCCGACGCAATCTGGAACTGACCCGATCCCTTTCAGGAAGTCGCGCCGGATCGCTTCTCGCCGTAATAGATCGCACCGTCACGCCGGGTGGCGCGCGCCTCTTAGAACAACGCTTGTCCAGCCCATCGCGAAATCTGGATACTGTGCAATCCCGCCTTGCTGCGGTTGATTTTGCAATCGAGCAGGACCGTCTTGCCGCAGATCTGCGCACCGCCTTGCGCAAGGCCCCGGACCTTGATCGCGCGCTGTCTCGCCTTTCGCTGGATCGTGGTGGTCCAAGGGATTTGGCGGCTGTCCGCAACGCGCTTGAACAGGCCGAGGTCATTGCACGACAGTGCCAGGCTTGTGAGTTGCCGCCACTTCTTGCGAGCGCAGCCAACGATCTGAACGGCTTTGACGATCTCTCTGCCCTGCTTGATGCCGCGCTGGTCGCCGTACCGCCGCTCTTGGCGCGCGACGGTGGGTTTGTCGCGACCGGCTATGACCCTGATCTCGACGAGGCCCGCACCTTGCGGGATGAAGGCCGGTCAGTGATTGCAGGGCTTCAAAAACGCTATGCCGAACACACGGGCATTGCCTCGCTCAAGATCAAGCACAACAACGTGCTGGGCTATTTCATCGAAACCACGTCGACCCACGCGGAAAAGATGCTCTCTGCACCTCTGTCAGAAAGCTATATCCATCGTCAGACCACGGCAAATCAGGTTCGCTTTACCACCGTCGAACTCAGCGAGATGGAAACCAAGATCCTGAACGCCGGAAACCGCGCGCTTGAGATCGAAAAGCGGCTCTATGAGGGTATAAGAGGCTCTATTCTTGCCGAAGCCGCCCGTTTGAACGCCGCCGCACGAGCCCTTGCAGAGCTTGATCTGGCAACCGCACTCGCCGATCTGGCGAGGGCCGAGAATTGGTGTCGCCCGCGGGTCGACACCAGCCGTAGCTTTGACATTACCGGTGGGCGGCATCCTGTCGTGGAACAAGCGCTGCGTCAGCAAGGTGGTGATAGTTTCATCGCGAATGATTGTGATCTGACTGCCGGGACCGGTGCCGCAATTTGGTTGCTGACCGGGCCGAATATGGCAGGTAAGTCGACCTTTCTTCGCCAGAATGCGCTGATCGCACTGTTGGCCCAGATGGGCAGCTATGTGCCTGCGGCGACCGCCCATATTGGTGTCATCAGTCAGCTTTTCAGCCGCGTTGGCGCCTCAGATGATCTGGCGCGCGGGCGATCCACCTTCATGGTCGAAATGGTCGAAACAGCCGCGATCCTCAACCAAGCAGATGATCGCGCGCTGGTCATCCTTGATGAAATCGGGCGTGGTACCGCCACCTATGACGGCCTCTCCATCGCCTGGGCGACACTTGAGCATCTGCACGCCAGCAACCAATGCCGTGCACTGTTTGCAACGCACTACCACGAATTGACCGCGCTGGCTGGCAAGCTGTCCGGCGTAGATAATGCCACGGTTGCAGTCAAGGAATGGCAGGGCGAAGTGATCTTTCTGCACGAGGTTCGCAAGGGTGCAGCGGATCGGTCTTATGGCGTGCAGGTCGCACAGCTGGCCGGTCTGCCGCAATCGGTCCTTGATCGGGCTCGCGTGGTGCTCAAGGCGTTGGAAGAAGGCGAGCGCGAAGGTGGCGCGACCCAAAAGGCGCTGATCGACGATTTGCCTCTGTTTTCCGCAGCGCCGCCGCCGTTGCCAGAACCCGTACCATCGCCGGCGCTGGACTTGCTCGAGACCATTCATCCGGACGAACTGTCACCCAAGGCAGCACTTGATCTGATCTATAAATTGAAAGAGGCGGCCAAAACCTGACCGCCTCTGATAGATGGTGATTGTCCTGAGATCAGGAGGCGGGCGTCGATGACACCCCAACCTGAGCCGGGCGCAACAGCCGATCGTGCAACATGAAACCTTCGGCAGATACCTGAATGATGTCGCCAGCTTTGGTTCCGGGCAGTGGTGCTTCGAACATGGCTTCGTGGATCTTTGGGTCGAACCGATCGCCAACTTCGGGCGAAATCACTTCGATGCCATGCTTGCCGAACACATTGATCAATTCGCGCATCGTCAATTCGATGCCTTCGATCATGGCTGCGGACGCAGCGCGTTGTTCGTCGGTAATGGTATCCAGCGCACGTTTCATGTTGTCATAGACCGGCAGAACATCTCTTGCCAAACGCGACCCGCCGTAACGCTCGGCCTCTACGCGTGCCCGCTCTGAGCGCTTGCGGGAGTTTTCCGCCTCGGCCAAAGTCCGCATATAGCGGTCTTTGTATTCATCACGTTCCGCGCGGATCGAATCCAGTTCAATCGCCTCGTCGTCAAGCTCTGCCATTTCTTCGGCGTCTGCCTCGGCTTCCATCGCCGCCAGATCATCCAGAAAATCGTCGTTCTTTGGCTCTGCCATCTTTCACCTCTAACTGCGGTCAGAAATCAACCGACCTACCAGCTGTGCCGTGTAATCCACAATCGGCACGATCCGCCCGTAATTGAGGCGCGTTGGGCCAATCACGCCCACCGCGCCAATGATCTTTCGATCAGAGTTCATATAGGGAGACACCACCAAAGAGGAACCCGAAAGTGAGAAAAGTTTGTTCTCTGACCCGATAAAAATGCGCACGCCTTCGCCTTCTTCGGTGAGTTGGAGAAATTCTTCGATGTCACGCTTGCGTTCGAGGTCATCAAACAGGTTTCGGATGCGCTCCAGTTCTTCGCCATTATCCTCGCCGCCCAACAGATTCGCGCGCCCGCGGACAATCAAACGGTCAGCTTCCTCGCCTTCGCCTTCCCAGACTGCCAGACCGCTTTCGACCATGTCCTGCGCCAGTTTGTCGATTTCCTGGCGTCTGGCGCTGATCTCTGTCTGAATCCGTTTTCGCACATCACTGAGCGTTCGACCTTCGATCAGGGCATTCAGGAAATTCGCGGCCTCGCGCATCGAACTCGGCGTTTGACCGGGCGGCGGGGTGAACAGGCGGTTTTCCACATGGCCATCGGAGAACACAATAACGACAAGGGCGCGATCATGGGCGAGCGACACAAATTCGATATGCCTGATTTCGGCCTCGTGTTTGGGGGTCAGAACCAGTGATGCGCCTTGCGTCACGCCCGACAGTGCCGAACCCAAACGATCCAGCACATTAACGACGTCGTTCGAATTCCGCTTTACCGTGTCATCAAGCATTTGCCGGTCGGTGTCGTGCAGATCACCAACTTCGAGCAAACCGTCGACAAACATCCGCAGTCCGACCTGTGTCGGTATTCGACCGGCGCTGATATGCGGGCTGTCCAGCAGACCAAGATATTCAAGATCCTGCATCACATTGCGTATCGTTGCCGCGCTGACCTTTTCACTTAGGGTGCGTGTCAGGGTGCGGCTGCCAATCGGGTCGCCGGTTTCCAGATACCCCTCGACAACGCGCCGAAACACTTCGCGCGAGCGGTCGTTCAACTCGTCCAGCAGTTTCGTACCATCATTCATGCAATCATCCTTGGCTGGTTGCCATTAAAGTCCCCCAGTTGGAAAGGTCAATCGGGGTTGCACAACCAACAGGTCGGGCTGTATTGCGACGCCAACAAACAAAGGACATATCATGCGCCCTTCTGGTCGAGAACTAAGCGAAATGCGCCCTGTATCCATCGAAACAGGCTTTACCAAACACGCCGAGGGGTCTTGCCTGATCAAGGTCGGCGATACCCACGTGCTGTGCACCGCCACGATCGAGGATCGTGTCCCACCGTTTATCAAGGGTTCGGGGCTTGGCTGGGTCACCGCGGAATATGGCATGTTGCCCCGCGCAACCAACACCCGGATGCGGCGCGAGGCAGCGTCCGGCAAACAAGGTGGGCGTACTGTCGAAATTCAGCGTCTGATTGGCCGCTCCCTGCGCGCCGGTGTGGATCGTGTGGCCCTTGGCGAACGGCAGATCACGATCGACTGCGATGTTCTTCAGGCCGATGGCGGCACGCGTTGTGCCGCAATAACGGGTGGCTGGACGGCGTTGCGACTCGCCGTGAACAAATTGATGAAAGCAGGCGATGTCATCAGCGATCCGCTTGTTGATCCGGTCGCGGCCGTATCCTGCGGCATCTACGCGGGTCAGCCCGTTCTGGACCTTGATTATCCAGAGGACAGCGAAGCGGGCGTTGACGGCAACTTTATCATGACCGGATCGGGCAAGCTGATCGAAGTCCAAATGTCCGCCGAGGGCTCTGTTTTCTCTCGCGATCAAATGAACGACTTGATGGACCTCGCCGAAAAAGGCGTTGGTGAACTCGTCGCCGCGCAAAAGGCCGCCACATGACACGCAAATTTGTCGGTGATCGGCTGTTGGTGGCCACGCATAACGCCGGCAAGCTTGAAGAGATGGGGCATCTGCTGGAGTCCTTTGGGGTATCTGTCGTGGGTGCTGCCGAAATGAACCTGCCAGAACCGGAAGAGACCGAAACAACCTTTGTGGGCAACGCCCGGATCAAGGCCCATGCTGCCGCGCAGGCGACGGGCCTGCCCGCGCTCTCGGACGACTCCGGCATTCAGATTGACGCGCTGAACGGCGCGCCGGGTGTCTACACCGCTGATTGGGCAGAAACGCCGAATGGGCGTGATTTCGTGATGGCGATGGAACGGACTCATCGCGAGCTTGAGGCAGTCGATGCACCCTCTCCGCGCACGGCCCAATTCTGCTGTACACTCGTGCTTGCCTGGCCTGACGGTCATGACGAGGTGTTCGAGGGCGTGATGCCTGGTCAAGTCATCTGGCCCATGCGCGGCGATCAGGGTCACGGTTATGACCCGATCTTTGTGCCAGACGGCTATGACATCACGTTCGGCGAGATGGATCGCTGGGAAAAGAACAAGATCAGCCATCGTGCTAAGGCGACGGCGCAATTTGTTGCCGACTGTTTTGACTGAAGACTGGCGCCACGGCGGTTTCGGCCTTTATGTCCATTGGCCGTTTTGCCAGGCCAAATGCCCCTATTGCGACTTTAACAGCCATGTCTCGCGTCAGATTGATCAGTCTGCGTGGCGCGACGCCTATCTATCCGAACTCGCGAGAACCGCTGCCGAAACACCGGATCGGGTACTGAATTCCATCTTCTTTGGCGGCGGCACACCCAGCCTGATGGACCCCGATACGGTTGCAGAGATCGTCGAAGCGGCCTGTAAGTATTGGACCCCCGCCAACGACATTGAAATCACGCTTGAGGCAAATCCCGGCTCGGTCGAAGCGGGTCGCTTTGCCGGATATCGCGATGGCGGCGTCAATCGTGTGTCGATGGGTGTTCAGGCTCTGAATGACGCTGACCTCAAACGCCTCGGCCGTATTCACACCGCCTCAGAAGCGCGAGCGGCCTTTGACATTGCGCGCAACTGCTTTGACCGGGTGAGTTTTGACCTGATCTATGCCCGCCAGGATCAAACCATCGATCAATGGCAGCGCGAACTGGATACCGCGTTGTCGATGGCCATCGACCATCTGTCGCTCTACCAACTTACAATCGAGACTGGCACCGCGTTTGGCGATCGGTTTTCTGCTGGAAAGCTGCGCGGATTGCCGGATGATGATCGCGCCGCCGATATGTACGAGGTCACGCAAAGCACCTGTGACAAACATGGGCTGCCGATGTACGAAGTTTCAAACCACGCCCGTCCCGGCTCTGAGTCACGGCACAACCTGATCTATTGGACCGGCGGCGATTATGTTGGGATCGGACCGGGCGCGCATGGCCGCGTCACCCTGAACAATATGCGCTATGCAACTGAATCGGCGGTCATGCCGACCGAATGGTTGCAGTCTGTTGATCGGGGAACCGGAGAAACTCTGCGGCGGCCTCTTTCGTCGCTGGAGCAAGCCGAAGAATACCTGATGATGGGGTTGCGCACTAAAACTGGCATAGATGTTGTGCGCTATGAGAGCCTTGCCGGACAACAACTGGACCCAAAAGCCCGAAAATCTCTTTCGGATCTTGGGCTGATTCAGGATCGTGACAGCAATATCATTGTAGAAAAACAAGGATTTATGGTTCTCAACGCCATAATCTCCGAGTTTCTCGTCGGTTAGGTACGACTCAGCAACTGGCAGAGCGTATCCAATTCATCCAGATTACCATACTTGATCGATACCACGCCCGCATCTTGGCCAGGCTTATGGGTGATCTCTATCTTCATCCCCAGATTCGCTGACAAGTCCGCTTCCAGCGCACGCGTATCTGCGTCCTTCTCGACAGGCGCCGCCTGCAATTTTCTTTTAGCCGGTTGGCATCCGGCCCCCTGCTTTTTGACCAGTGCCTCGGTCGCGCGCACCGACAACCCGCCTTTGACGATTGCCCGCGCCAATGTCGATGGTTCTTCTGCGGTAATCAATGCCCGCGCATGTCCGGCGGACAGAGCGCCCTCCTGCAACATGCTCTGAACGTCTGTGGGCAAGGTCAGCAAACGCATCAGGTTTGCGATATGGCTTCGGCTCTTGCCAAGCGCCTCTGCGAGACGCTCCTGCGTGTGGCCGAAGCTTTCCATCAACTGCTTGTATCCGGCTGCTTCTTCGACCGCATTCAAATCGGCGCGCTGAATGTTTTCGATGATCGCAACTTCAAGAACTTCTACATCATCAAAATCTCGGACGAGAACGGGAACTTCGTGCAACTGCGCCTGCTGCGATGCCCGCCAGCGGCGTTCTCCAGCAACAATCTCATAGGTCCCACCCTCTCTGGGTCGCACGATCAGCGGCTGCAGAACCCCCTTTTCCTTGATCGAAGCCGTCAGATCATCCAGATCGTCCTGCGCAAAGCGCCGCCGCGGCTGATTTGGGTTCGCGAACAGCTTTTCGATTGGAACGTGGATATCGGGCCCGGCAGGTCGATCCGGATTCTGACTCTCGGCAGACACATCCGCCATCAGCGCTGAAAGTCCGCGACCCAACCCGCGAGGCTTCACCTTTTTATCCATCTGCTACGCTCCTCGATTCCCTCAGGCGGCCAACAGCCGGTGCTTGTTAATGATCTCTCGCGCCAGCGCGCGATAGGCCACGGCGCCTTGCGAATTACTGTCATAACTCAGCACCGGCATCGCATAAGACGGCGCTTCGCTGACCCTCACGTTTCGCGGGATCAGTGTATCAAAGACCAGATCCCCCAGATTGTCACGCGCGTCTTGCTCTACCTGACGGGACAAGTTGTTGCGTTTGTCATACATGGTCAACACAATACCTGCGATTCTCAGTCTTGGATTTGCTGACTGACGAACTTCGCGGACGGACAACATCAGCTGCGACAAGCCCTCCAGCGCGAAGAATTCACTTTGCAGTGGGACCAGCACAGAATGTGCAGCGACCATGGCGTTCACGGTAAGCAAGTTTAGCGACGGCGGGCAGTCGATAAGAATGTAATCAAAGCCAAAATCCCCCATAGCACTTTGCCGAAGGGCGTCATGCAAAAGGAAGATTCGACGATCATTCGCCATCAAGTCTATATCTGCCGAACTCAAATCGACAGTTGCCGGAATAATACAAAGACCATCAAGCGCCGTCGATTGAATAATCTGGCGCAATGGCTCATCACCGACCAGCAAGTCATAGGTCGTCATTTCGCGCTCTTCCGCGTCGATGCCCAACCCCGTTGACGCATTGCCCTGCGGGTCAAGGTCGACCACAAGAACGCGCTGCCCTGTTTCAGCCAAAGCCGCAGCGAGATTAATGGATGTTGTTGTTTTGCCAACCCCGCCCTTCTGATTGGCGACGGCTACGATTTGCGGACCTGGAGATTGGGAAAAATCAGACACGCGACATTCCTTTGACTTTCAAGATAACGGCTCCGGCCTCGGTACTGCTTTCGATTGGTTCAAACTCGAACCGCCATCTCTGCTGTGCTTCGGCAACTTCCTTTTGCCACGTCACACCCTTGGGGAACAATGCTATTCCACCGGTTGACAGATGCCTTTCGGCGAATTCCAGCAGGCCCGAAAGATTCGTGAGCGCCCGTGCCGACAAAATGTCCGCTTCTTGCGTCTCAACCGCTTCGATCCGCTTTGAGAACACCCGACATTGCACACCAGTTTCGCGAACAGCAGTACGCAGAAAGGCGCATTTCCTTTGATCGCTTTCGATCAATGTGACCTGCATGTCTGGACACTCACCGGCAGCGAGTATTGCTACGACCACTCCGGGGAATCCGCCCCCGCTGCCCAGATCGACCCAATGGCCTGATTTGTTGGATGCTTCGAAAACCTGTATGGAATCAACGATATGACGCGACCAGAGATTGTCTAAGCTACTACGAGAGACAAGATTGATACGCGGATTCCATTTTTGAACAAGATCGGCGAAAGTCTTTAGTCTGTCCAATGTTTCACGTGAAACATTCAAATTCTGCCCGTTGTCGGTCTGTGAGGGCGTCATCCGTTCGCGACTTTTCGCCCGCGGCGTAGTTTGGATAAGACCAACGCCAATCCCGACGGCGTCATGCCATCTATCCGCGCTGCCTGCGCTATGGTTTCAGGTCGTGCAGCACTCAGTTTCTGTTTTAGCTCGTTCGATAACCCACCGACTTCAGAAAAGTCAAAATCAACTGGAATAACATGCGCTTCATCACGCTTCAGCGCATTCACATCACTCTCTTGCCGACTGACGTAGTTCATGTAGAGCGCATCTCGCTCCACCTGCAAACGTGTATCACCATCGATGTCCACGAGATCGGGCATCAAAGAAACAAGATCCTCAACATGAACATTCGGAAACGCAAGAACATCAAAACCTGAACGACGTTTTCCGTCCTGACTGATTTGAATGCCGGCCCCAGAAAGCTCTTTTGGGGTATATGTTGTGTTTGTCAAAAGAGTGCGCGCATAATCCAGCTTTTCCATCTTGTGAAGAAAAGACGACTCTCTCTCCGATCCAACGCACCCAACCTCAATTCCAATGGGCGTCAATCTCTGGTCCGCGTTGTCTGCGCGAAGGGAAAGACGGAACTCTGCACGCGATGTAAACATGCGATACGGCTCGGTAATGCCGCGCGTGGTCAAATCATCAATCATCACGCCGATGTAGCTGTTCGATCGGCTGAACACAATTGGAGGTCTCTCTTGAACAGCCAGCGCTGCATTCAAGCCAGCAACAAGTCCTTGAGCAGCCGCCTCTTCATAACCAGTCGTCCCGTTGATTTGGCCGGCGAGGTATAGGCCGTTGATATCGCGCAACTCCAGCGTACCAGTTAGCGCTCGCGGGTCAACGTAGTCGTATTCGATGGCATACCCCGGCTGTAAGATAACCGCTTGCTCCAACCCCTTGATCGAATGAACATACGCCTCTTGAACATCCTCTGGCAGAGAGGTTGAAATTCCGTTTGGATAGACGGTATGGTCGTCCACCCCTTCTGGTTCAAGGAAGATTTGATGAGAGTCCTTGTCGGCGAACCGAACAATTTTATCCTCGATTGACGGACAGTAGCGTGGACCGACTCCATCGATGTGCCCTCCATACATGGCGGACCGTTCAAGATTCTTTGCAATAATCTCGTGAGTTAGCGGGTTCGTATGCGTAATTCCACAAGAAATCTGACGAGCAGTCGGTCTATCGGACAAAAATGAGAATAGCGTTGGATCATCATCGCCAGGTTGCATTTGAAGATTGGACCAATCGATTGTGCGCCCATCCAGCCGTGGCGGGGTACCTGTCTTTAGTCGGCCAAGTGGCAAACCGCACGATTTCATACGATCCGCAAGGCGAATAGACGGATCATCTCCCATTCTCCCGCCAGGTTTGGCAACATCCCCTACATGGATGACGCCCCTCAAAAATGTGCCAGTTGTCAAAACAACAGCGCCGGTTGAGATTTCAGTGCCATCCGCGAGTAGAATGCCTACTATGCGGCCATCTTCCATCAAGAAATCAACGACTTCGCCTTCAACCACGCAGAGGTATTCTCGCGTCTCTACTTCTTCCAGAATGGATGTACGATAAATCTTTCTGTCCGACTGCGCCCTCGGTCCTTGTACCGCCGGACCTTTTCGGCGGTTCAGCAAACGAAACTGAATACCTGCTTTGTCAGCCACGCGCCCCATAACACCGTCCATGGCATCTATTTCACGCACCAAGTGGCCCTTGCCAAGCCCACCAATAGCTGGATTGCAGGACATTACACCGATGCCGCTGCGCTTTAGCGTAACAAGCGCAGTTTCTGCACCCATTCGTGCCGAAACATGTGCAGCTTCGACGCCCGCGTGTCCGCCACCGATAACGACAACGTCAAAATGTTTCACGTGAAACACTCCTCACTTCCCTAGACAAAAGCTGGCAAAAATCTCGTCCAGTAGGTTTTCGACATCTACCCGGCCAACAAGCGATTCAAGCGAACGAATCGCAGTACGCAGCTCTTCCGCTACCATTTCATACTGGTCAAATTGGTCGGACAAAAGTGCTTGCGCCGCATCAAGCGCGGTTTCTGCGCGTTCCATCGCAATCCGATGCCGTTCTCGCGTCGCTACACCCGCATTCGCCGATCGCGTTTTGAGTATCGACGCAATTTCGGAAATCAGGTTCGATACTCCTTCGCCAGTTAAGCCGGATACGGCTTTAAAGCTGTTCTCGCGCAAGTCCGCCTTGGGCCGCACCAAGATATCGTCATCACGAACCGCAATGTCCAAATCCAAGACGCTCTCCGCAAGAAACACCCTTAGGTCAGCTCGCTCTGCCCGGTTTCTAGCAAGCGAAATCCCCATCTTTTCAACGGCATCGGTCGTTTCTCGTAATCCCGCTGTGTCGAGAAAAGTTACCGCAAGTCCGGACAGATCCATCCGAACTTCGATCACGTCACGCGTGGTCCCAGCAAATTCAGAAGTAATGGCCGCATCTCGCCCAGCCAAAGCGTTAAGAAGCGTCGATTTACCAACATTTGGTGCGCCGACGATTGCAACCTCGAACCCACTTCGGATCCGTTCGGCGATCTGGACCCCATCCGTTTCGTCCCTCAGCTCGCCAATGACCTTTTTGATCAGTGCTGAAACTTCCGGTGTCACATCCGTCGGAATATCTTCGTCAGCAAAATCAATCACCGCCTCAATCAGCGAGGCCGCACGAATGAGATCGACGCGCCAACGCTCCGCAACGTCTCCCAATCGGCCGGAAAGAACTTCCTGTGCTTGACGACGCTGACTCTCTGTTTCTGCGTCGATCAGGTCAGCGAGGCCTTCGACCTGTGAGAGATCGAGCTTTCCATTCTCCATCGCCCGACGCGTGAACTCACCCGGATCCGCCAAGCGCAACCCATCGATTCTTCCTAAGGTTCGCAATACAGCGGTAACAACAGCGACACTGCCATGAAGTTGCAGTTCAACAACATCCTCGCCAGTGAAGCTTGACGGAGCAAAGAAGTTTAGAACCAACGCATCATCTAGATGATGACCCTGCATATCGCGGATCGCGCACATCCGCATACCACGCTTGGTCATATCTCGTTGTGTCAAAACAGAGAGAGCCGCATGGGCCCGTGGACCGGAAATCCGAACCACAGCAACGCCGGCTTTGCCCTGCGCACTTGCGAGCGCAAAGATCGTATCCATCAAAATACCTCCGTGCCGGCGGTCCGGGATCAGGTATTCATTGAGTCAAAGAAATCGCTGTTGCTCTTTGTCTGCTTCAGTTTTGAAATCAGGAACTCAATCGCATCGGTCGTTCCCATCGGATTCAAGATACGACGCAGCACAAATGTCTTCTGCAGGTCCACCTTGTCGACCAGAAGATCCTCTTTCCGGGTGCCCGACTTGAGAATGTCGATTGCCGGGTAAACGCGCTTGTCTGCAATCTTGCGGTCCAGAACGATTTCGCTGTTACCGGTGCCTTTGAATTCTTCAAAGATAACTTCATCCATCCGGCTTCCGGTGTCGATCAACGCAGTCGCGATAATGGTCAACGAACCGCCCTCTTCGATATTCCGTGCTGCACCAAAGAACCGTTTGGGCCGTTGAAGCGCGTTTGCATCAACACCGCCGGTCAGGACCTTACCGGATGAAGGAACAACAGTGTTGAAGGCTCTACCAAGTCTAGTGATCGAGTCCAGAAGGATCACAACATCTCGTTTGTGCTCGACAAGCCGCTTGGCTTTTTCAATCACCATCTCGCTGACAGCTACGTGTCGGGTCGCAGGTTCGTCAAAAGTCGAGGAAACGACCTCGCCTTTAACGGATCGCTGCATGTCGGTAACTTCTTCCGGCCGTTCATCAATCAGCAGAACGATCAGATAGCATTCAGGATGGTTCCGTTCGATCGAATGCGCTATATTTTGCAGGATAACGGTCTTACCTGTCCGCGGCGGCGCAACGATCAGGGATCGCTGTCCTTTACCGATAGGTGAAACAAGATCGATGATCCGGGCGGTACGATCCTTGATCGTCGGATCTTCGATTTCCATGTTCAAACGCTCGTCAGGATAAAGCGGCGTCAGGTTGTCAAACGCGATCTTGTGGCGAGCCTTTTCCGGCTCTTCGAAATTGATCGACGCAACATTGGTCAGCGCAAAATAACGTTCGTTGTCGTTGGGCGACTCGATCACACCATCGATGGTATCCCCGGTGCGCAGCGAGTATTTGCGGATCATCTCGGGCGAAACATAGATGTCATCCGGACCCGGAAGATAGTTTGCCTCGGGGGAACGCAGGAATCCAAAACCATCCTGAAGAACCTCGAGCACGCCGTCACCAGAAACTTCCCAGCTTTCATCCGCGCGTTCACGCAGGATCTGGAACATCATCTCGCCTTTGCGCATTGTCGACGCATTTTCGATCTCAAGCTCTTCGGCCATCGCCAAAAGGTCCTTGGGACTATTGGCTTTCAAGTCGGCAAGACTCAGTTTTTCAACGCTCATGGATATGTAGCCTGTCTGCAGCGGTTCATTACCGGCCGCGTTCTGTCAAATTCGGGAAACACCATGCCCGGACGGGCTGGTCCCGGGTTCATAGCCAAAGCGGTGATCGGAGTCAAACTGGATTAGAAACGAACGACCACTGACAGCACGATGATCACCATCAGCACGGTTGGCAGTTCGTTCATCATCCGGAACTGCCGACCCGTCCAGGTGTTGGTACCGTTCAACAGATCTCTGCGCCGCCAGCCAAGCCAATGGTGAAACCAAGTCATGACAAGCACAGCTCCAGCCTTGGTCCAGGGCCAGATTTCCGTCCAGTCGACAATTCCCGGCGTAAAGACAAGGCAAAGACCAAACACCCAGGTCGCGATGAAGGCAGGGTTCATGATGGCGCGCAGCAGTTTCACTTCCATCATCTCAAAGACACTTGCCATGGCTTGGTTGACACTGGCTTGTTCGACGTGGTGCACAAATAATCTTGGGAGATAAAACAGCCCGGCCATCCAGCTGATGACCGACATGATATGAAAGGCCTTTGTCCACGGATAGATTACAATCAGGAAATCGGTCATGCGGTCCTCGGCTTGTTTCCGGCGCCTCCTTATAAATATAAAAGAAAAGAAGAAAGATAGATGATTTTGTAGGGAACCAAGGCCCTGTGGATCAAACGATCATCCCCGCAGTTTTACACAGCCTTAACCTTTGTTAAGAAGTTTTGAGTCCGGAGCAAGCGGTACTAGTAAAATTATTATTTTACAACACTCTAGACAGAAAATACCAATTACCAACCTGTGGATATCTTGCGAATAACCTTGCCAGACATGCCTTTCCCACAGCACGGGAATTATCCTTATCCAGCTGGTATGAAAGCGAGATGAAATCTCGTTAGATCTGGATTAGTCCAAGGGTTGCATGCCAAGTCGAAAACAGATCAACTCTATCCCGACCCATCCTCAACATTGTGCACCTGGTTTTCCACATGACTGTCCCCATCATACTGGCTTCCGGATCTACCGTTCGGGCGCAGCTGTTGAAGAATGCTGGTCTGGATGTTCAGATCAAAGTGCCGCGGATTGATGAAGAATCCATCAAATCAGCCTTGCTCGCCGAAAATGCGTCGCCAAGAGACATTGCCGACGCGCTGGCAGAGATGAAGGCGCGCAAGATAAGCGACAAAAATCCCGGGGCCATGGTGATAGGGTGTGATCAGGTTCTTGATTTCAACCAAACCCTGATGTCCAAGCCAACGACACCCGACGACGCCCGAGAACAGCTGACAGCGTTGCGGGGAAACCGGCACAGTTTGTTATCGGCGGCCGTCATCTATCAGGACGGCACACCGGTCTGGCGGCATGTGGGTCAGGTCAGGCTGCGTATGCGGGCCTTTTCAGATGACTACCTCTCAGCGTATATCTCTCGGAACTGGGACAGCATTCGACATTCGGTCGGAGCCTACAAGCTCGAAGAAGAAGGTGTTCGCCTGTTCAGCAGCATTGACGGAGACTATTTTAACGTTTTGGGTATGCCCTTGTTAGAACTTCTGAATTTTCTCGCCTTACGTGGAGTGATCGAGCAATGAGCAAAGCGCGCATTCCATTGGCGGGTGTGATCGGATCGCCGATCGCCCATTCTCGATCCCCATTACTGCACGCCCATTGGCTTAAGACCTATGGCATTCGCGGCCACTATATTCCGATGGATGTGGAGGAAAGAGATCTGGAGCGGGTTCTGCGCACGTTGCCTGCGATGGGTTTTGTCGGCGTCAATGTGACCGTCCCGCACAAGGAAAAGGTGATGGCCATTGCGGATCAGATCACTGATCGCGCGTCGTTGATTGGCGCGGCCAATACACTGATCTTTCGCAACGCGGATTCAATTTTAGCAGACAACACAGATGGTTATGGATTCATAGAAAATCTGAAAAGCGGTGCGCCTAGCTGGCGGGCCGATGCTGGGCCGGCGTTGGTACTCGGGGCGGGTGGTGCTGCCCGTGCAGTCATCAGCGCGCTTGTCGATGCTGGAGTGCCCGAGGTTGTCCTGTCCAATCGTACACGCCTTCGGGCGGAACGGCTGAAGGAAGACTTTGGCCATCGCATCCGCGTGATTGATTGGGTTCAGGCCGGGAGCGCGGTTAAAGAGGCGGCGTTGCTGGTCAACACGACATCCTTGGGGATGACCGGGCAACCGGAACTCACCGTGCAGTTGGACGGGCTGCATTCGGGTACCGTGGTTACAGACCTGGTCTATACACCGCTGCAGACCAACCTGCTCAACGCGGCGCGCAACGCCGGTTGTGTTACGGTGGATGGTCTTGGCATGCTGCTGTTTCAGGCCATACCCGGTTTTGAACGTTGGTTTGGTCAGCGTCCTGAAATTGACGAGGCGACGCGCGCCGCTGCCTTGAAATGAGGTTTCTGCTGGGGCTGACCGGATCCATCGGCATGGGCAAGAGCACGACAGCCGCGATGTTTGTCGATGAAGGTTGCGAAGTATGGGATGCGGACGCAGCCGTGCACCGGATCTATGCAGTGAACGGACCAGCCGTAGCGCCGCTTGGGGAAATCTATCCGCAATCCATCCGCGACGGTGCAGTTGATCGCATGGCATTAAAGGCGATCATCGCCGAAGATTCGGATGCGTTGAAACAGATCGAAGCCGTCGTTCATCCCCTGGTCGCTAAAGACCGGAATACATTCAAGGAAAGCGCCACGGCTGATGTTCTGGTCTTTGATATTCCGCTGCTGTTTGAAACCGGCGGCGATGCAGCGATGGATGCGGTTGCCTGTGTTTCGGTTGCGCCAGACATTCAGGAACAACGGGTTCTTGCACGTGGAACGATGACGCGTGAACAGTTTGAAATGATCCGGGCAAAACAGATGCCCGATACCGAAAAACGTGCGCGGTCTGACTATGTGATCATCACGGATACGCTGGACCACGCGCGGGCGCAGGTTCATAATATCGTCAAAGAAATCAGGGAACAGCAGTCAAATGCGTGAAATCGTGCTCGATACGGAAACCACCGGGTTCGAACCGGGATCCGGAGACAGGATCGTCGAGATTGGCGCCGTGGAATTGCATAATCATGTCGCCACCGGGCGGACATATCATCAGTACATCAACCCCGAACGAAGCATGCCGCAAGAAGCGTTCGAAGTTCACGGTCTGGGCGATGATTTTCTGCGTGACAAACCCAAGTTTGCCGAAATCGGGCAGGCATTTCTGGATTTTGTCGGTGACGCCAAAATGGTGATCCACAACGCGGCGTTCGACATGAAATTTCTTAATGCCGAACTTGGCTGGATGAACCTTCCGACGTTACCATGGGAACAGGCGATCGATACGCTTGAGATCGCGCGTAAGCGCTTTCCCGGCTCACCGGCGTCGCTAGACGCGCTGTGTCGTCGCTTTGGTATCGACAATACCGCACGCACGCTCCACGGAGCCTTGCTTGACTCGGAAATTCTCGCGGAAGTCTATCTTGAGCTGATCGGAGGCCGGCAACCTGATTTTGCTCTGGCGTCCACGTCGCGGCAGAACAACGGTGCCGCAGGAGACAACTGGCGTCCGTCGCCACGTCCGGATCCCCTGCCCCCACGCGTTACTTCACAAGAGCACGAAGCGCATGATGCGTTTGTCGCAAAGCTGGGTGATGATGCGCTTTGGTCGCGCGCCTGAATTGTCGCGATCGTGACAGAGACAGGCGCGCAAATGTCTTAAGCGTTGGTCGGTTGAGCCGCTTGTTCTTGTTGCCGACGCGCGATCTCGGCGCGATATAGCTGAACAAAATCAATGTTTTCCAGGTTCAGCGGCGGATAGCCACCGTCACGGGTCACATCACTGACGATCCGGCGCAGGAAGGGGAACAACATGCGCGGGCATTCAATCATCAGGAACGGATGCAACTGCTCATCCGGGACACCTTCGATGTGGAAGACACCGGCATAGTCGAGCTCAAGCAGAAACAGCGGATCGCCGCTTTCCTTCACTTTGGATTCAACGTTCAGCTTGATCGAAACTTCGTATTGGTGATCAGCCGACCGTTTCTTCGCATCCAGATTAACCTGAACGCTGACATCGGGTTTTACTTCGCCGGTGGCACCTTTTTGGGCCATGACATTCTCAAATGACAGATCACGAATGAACTGTCCAAGAATGTTCATTTTTACCTGCGGCTGCTGTTGGCCGCCATTTGCAGTGGCAGCGCCGTTGTCAGACATCGAAAAGCTCCTCGAAACATGATTTGCGGTTGCTTAGCAGCTTGGGTGGGGCACCTCAATGCTACTTGCCATCCTCAACCCAGCCAGATGGCCCGGTGCGCGGCTTGCGGTTTGGGGTAACGTCTTCAAAATCGCCATCGATCACGTCGCCGGGTGTATGGCGCTGTGCGGCCTGCCCCGGCCCCATCTGAAATTGATGCACTTCGACACGCGAGCGGACATACCGGAACACCGCACGCCGTACCGGCGGCATCAACAAGGCAAAACCGACTGCATCTGTAAAGAAACCCGGCGTCAGCAACAGGACACCCGACACGAGAATCATCGCACCATGGGCAAGCGGTTCGGTCGGGTCATTCAAATCGGCAAAGGAACTGCGCAACTCTCCCATGGCGACTCGCCCTTGCGACCGCACCAAAGACGTCCCTAGGATCGCGGTCAGGACAACGATCGCCAATGTCGGCCAAAGACCGATCAGACCACCGACTTGAATAAACAGGCCGATTTCGATCAGTGGTACCAGCAAAAACGCCAGAAATAGATACATTGCGCGTTTCCTTTCCTTAATGTGGCGAGGTAGACTTGACCCTGCCCGTCACCTACATAAGTGCGACAGGCAAGGCTTACAAAGCCCAACACAAACAAGAGGTCCAAATGAATTCGTCCATCATACAGCTTTTGGTGCTCGCTGGCATAGCCATCTTCCTGATTTTGCGCCTGAAGAACGTGCTGGGCACCCGCGAGGGATTTGAAAAGCCGCCTGTGCCAAAAACCGACGAGCCCGTCGCGCGCAAGGGGTTTGAGGTCATCGAGGGCGGGCCCGACCGCGATATTACCGACCATGTCGAAGAAGATGGGCAGCAGGCACAGGATCTCGCCGCGATGAAGCGCATTGAACCTGCATTCTCGGTGAGCGAGTTTGTTCAGGGCGCACGTGGTGCCTATGAGATGATCGTCATGGGGTTCGAGCGTGGCAATCTTGACGACATCCAGCCGTTCCTGGCTCAAGACGTCTTTGATACGTTTGTCGATGTGGTCGCCGACCGCGAAGACAAGGGGCTGACCATCGAGGCTGAATTCATAGGCGTTCGTGAAACAGGTATTCAGGATGTCAAATTCGACAAGGATACAAACAAGGCCGAAATCACCATGCGGTTTGTCGCCGAGTTGACCTCGGTCGTGCGCGACAAAGGCGGTGATGTCATCGAGGGCAGCCCGACCGCCGTAAAGCGGCAAAAAGATACCTGGACCTTTGCGCGGACCATGGGATCAAACGATCCCAACTGGTTGCTGGTGGCGACAGACGGGTAATGGCAACGTTTCGGGCGCGGGGCAGTGACGATGGTCGAGAGAACCTGTACCGACACTGCTGACCTGTTGCCGGATGCTGTCTGATGGTTCGTCGCAAACTGACCGACGAAGAAATCAACCTGTGGCATCGTGTTGTTGAGCGCGCCGAACGGTTGCACGTGAATGGCAACCCAACGCGACCGTTACCCAAACCAAAACCGAACCGGGCTCCCGCGGGGCAAGACGCCCCGCAAGCACCCCGGCCCAACCCGGCCGCACCGCCCAGCCCAAGCCTGACGGTAAAACCGCAATCCGTTCAAATGGATCGCAAAGCGTTTGGCCGGATGAAGCGTGGCAAACTCGTTCCCGAAGGTCGAATTGATCTGCATGGCATGACGCTGGACCGTGCGCATCCGGTTTTGACGCGCTTCATTCTGTCATCTCAGGCGTCGGGGCGGCGTTTGGTTCTGGTGATCACCGGCAAAGGCAAAGAGTCAAAAGATCAGGGCCCGATCCCTGTTCCGCGCGGCATCTTGCGACGCAATGTACCGCTGTGGCTTTCAATGCCGCCACTTGCGCAGGCAGTTTTGCAGGTGGAAAGCGCCCATATCAGTCATGGTGGCGAAGGCGCGTTTTATGTCTACCTTCGCAAGGTGCGTTAAGGAACAAGGTCACGCCTTGCGCGACGAATGCCCAAGTAGGACATCATGGTCGTGAACAGAAAATAGCAGGCAATCCCAAGAAATTGTCGTTCCAGCCCGACACCGGCATCAATCAGAAACCCAGTGATGCCGGGACCGATCGCGGAACCAAACACCATCACCGCCGCCACCATCGCTTTGATCGCACCGATATGTGCGGTCCCGTAGAATTCGGCCCAGAAGGCATTGGGAAGAGTCGAATTCGCCCCGGTTGTCAGCGCCAGAAAAAGAAACCCGACAAAAGCACCCACAGGTCCGGCGGCATATGAAAACGCGATAAAGCTCACCACCATCGGCAACTGATAGAATGGCATCAAACGCGCCGTCCCCCACCGATCTAGTGCCCAGCCTGATCCGACCATCGAGACTATTCCGATCATCGTATAGACCGGAAAGAACGCCACCAGTTCTACGTGCTCCCATCCCTTGATCTCGGAAAAATGCACCTGATGGAAAAAGAATGCGGTGTTAAAGGCCGCAGGGCCAAGCATGGCAGGGACCATCATCCAGAACAGTGGATGCGATAATGCCTGACGACGGGTCCAGTTTCGCCCTTGCATGCCGGTGCCAGAGAATTCTTGCGCCATGCTTTGCGGGGTTCGTTCCTGTCGCAGTAAAGCGATCAGAACCGGCACACCCAGCACACAGATGCCAGCGGCGATGAACCATAGGAAATGCCAGTTGATAAAGCTCATCAAAGCGACAAAAATGATCGGTAGCGAGGCTTCGCCGACCGCAAATCCCAGCGTCGCAATGGACAACGCTCTGCCGCGCATGGCCTGAAACCAGCGCGCCATCGCAACCACGGCCAGATGGCTGCACATCCCCTGACCAAAAAGACGAAGCGAAAAGATGATTACCGGCAGCAGCCACACGGTTTGGTTTAGCGCCATTGCAGAACAGGCCGCTGCCAGACCGAACAGAACCAGCGGCCCCAACACCCGCACGCGGAACACATCGGTGAGACCACCGGCCCACACCATCACGACCGCAGAAATTGCCGTTCCGAGGGAATAGATGCCGCCCCAATGTCCGTGGCTCAACCCGAATTCTGACCGGATTTCCCCGGCAAAAATCGAGATGAAAAAGGTTTGACCAAAGCTCGACAAAAAGGTGAGCAACCCTCCGGCGGCGAGCCAGGGCGCATTGCGATGCAGAAATCCAAGCAAGGTCATGAATCGCATTTGCCCGCGCAAACGGACTTAGGCAAGCGCTATCTCGGCGAGTCGCTCAGCGGCCGCAGAATAATTTCGCTGTCAGGCCCTCGTTCGACACTGACACCCACAATCATGCTTTCAAACGAGGTTTCATCTTGTCGAAAGGTCCTGTTCATTTGCCTCGCGCCTTGCAGCATTGCAAGCAAGGCGGGTGATGTCGCAGGAACAAAATGCGCTGACCCGGCGGTGTCGGAAAACTCAGTGGTGTCTACGATTTCTATAGGAAGGTCGCTGACCAGCTGTGCGCTCGAGCGATTGCCGAGGCGCGGCGTGTTATGCGTCCCACGCAGCCTTGCGGACAGGTTCAGAATCTTGTCCTTGGCAGAGACGAAAACAACAAAAGGTCTGGGCGGATTGGATATGAGAGACATCTGCTTGCGAAAGACATCGACGTCCAGATCAGGAGAGATCAGGATAACACCGCCCAAGTTGCGCCCTGCCCATCCCGGATCCTTGATATCAAGCTGGCGCAGCGTTTCCATGGTCAGCAAACTGCCCATGGAGTGGGCCACCAGAAGGATCCGTCTCGCCCCGGCCGCCTTGACCTCGCGTAGGGTCTGCTCCAGCCCGTCACGTGCAAAAAGCGCACTGTCGCTATCATAGGCATACGCGAGCGGATTGCCTCGGCTGGGCCAAGAATACACCATCATCTCGCCGGGCATGTCGATGTCATGCGCTAGCTGCGCGGCGCGAAATGCGGTTTCCGACTGTGTTGCGTTAAAGCCGTGAACAAAAATCGTGACTTCTTTGTTCTTCAACGGGTGCGCGTTCATGGTGTGGCGAAGGTCCGCACGAAACGCGGCGGCGTCCGGAAAAATCTCGCGGTTCGCCATGGTAAAATTTCTTCGCGGGTTCGGATTGCCATACCCGAACCTCAGAGTTCCGGGTTCCCGGTTGGGCGGAATGGAGACGGTAAGGTTCAGGTATCGCAACTGATCAGACCGGCGATAGCCAAAGCTGTCAGGACCTTCTGGCAAACGTGTAGAGGCGGCGAAAACCCTATAGTTAGACCCTATTTCAAGCGCTTCAGGGACTGTTGGGCTGGCGCTGCGATCAACACAACTTGCCAGAGCAAGAAATGCCAGTACCAGCCCTATATGTTTCATGCCAAAATTACCCCTGCACGCTCCCGTCGGTCAGAGGACGTATTGGCTGACATCTGTGGAGCGCGATAGAGCCCCAAGATTGGCTTCGACAAAGGCGGCATCGACGACAATCTGGTCGCCAGACTGATCCGGCGCATTAAAGGAAAGTTCCTCAAACACACGCTCCATCACGGTATAGAGCCGCCGCGCGCCGATGTTTTCGACGGCGTGATTCACATCTGCGGCAATCTTGGCAAGCGCGGCGATGCCCTCGTCGGTAAAGCTCACCTCGACCTGTTCGGTGCCCATCAACGCGGTGTACTGGAGCGTCAAGGCGTTGTCAGTTTCGGTCAGGATGCGCACAAAGTCTTCTTCGGTTAGAGCGCGCAGCTCTACACGGATCGGCAGACGCCCCTGAAGCTCGGGCAACAGATCGGACGGCTTGGCGATGTGGAATGCGCCCGAGGCAATGAACAGGATATGGTCGGTCTTGACCGGTCCATGTTTGGTGCTGACGGTTGTGCCTTCGATCAGAGGCAGTAGGTCACGTTGCACACCTTCGCGGCTGACATCACCCCCACGGGCCTCTTGCCGTGCGCAGACCTTGTCGATTTCATCCAGAAACACGATGCCGTTCTGTTCAACCGATTCCAGCGCAGCACGGGTCACGGTCTCATCATCCAGCAGCTTGTCGGCTTCTTCGCCGATCAATACCTCGTAACTCTCGGCAACGGACATCTTGCGACGCACGGTTCGCCCGCCAAAGGCTTTGCCGAACATGTCGCCCAGGTTCATCATGCCCATGTTGCCGCCCGGCTGGCCGGGAACCTCGAACATCGACATCGGGTTTGAGGTGTCGGCCATGTCAAGTTCGATGACCGTATCGTCCAACTCTCCGGCCTTCAGTTTCTTGCGAAACATCTCGCGCGTGGTCTCGCGGGCATCTTCACCGGCAATCGCGGACACGACACGCTCCTCGGCGGCCTTGTGCGCGGCGGCCTTGACGTCCTCGCGCATATGCTCGCGTGTTTGGGCGATTGCACTGTCCACCAGATCGCGAACGATCTGTTCAACGTCCCGGCCGACATAGCCCACTTCGGTAAACTTGGTTGCTTCGACCTTGATGAACGGCGCGCGGGCAAGTTTTGCCAATCGGCGGCTGATCTCGGTCTTGCCGACGCCGGTGGGGCCGATCATCAGGATGTTCTTGGGATATACCTCGTCGCGCAAATCGTCTGACAGTTGCTTGCGCCGCCACCGGTTGCGCAAAGCCACGGCAACCGCGCGTTTGGCATCCTTCTGGCCGATGATGAACCGGTCCAGTTCGCTGACGATTTCGCGAGGGGTGAGGTCTGTCATTTCGAGTCCTTCCAGGCCGGGGTCCCGGCGAGTGTTGATACAGACTTGCTGAGTGAAGTCAGCCGCCGATCTTTTCGACAGTCAGGTTTCCGTTGGTATAGACGCATATATCCGACGCGATCGCCATGGCCTGACGGGCCACGTCTTCTGCAGATTTGTCGCTGTCCATCATCGCCCGTGCCGCTGCCAGCGCAAAATTGCCACCGGATCCGATCGCGGCGACATCATGTTCCGGTTCAAGAACATCACCGGCACCGGTGATCACCAGAATATCCTTGCCGTCCGAAACAATCAGCATCGCTTCGAGTTTCTGCAGGTATTTGTCGGTGCGCCAGTCCTTGGCAAGCTCAACGCTTGCCCGCGCCAACTGTCCCGGCGTCGCTTCGAGTTTTTTCTCAAGCCGTTCAAGCAGCGTAAACGCGTCAGCAGTGGATCCGGCAAAACCGGCGACCACGTCAAAGCCACCGGGCGACAGGCGGCGCACCTTGCGTGCGGTCCCTTTGATCACCGTCTGGCCGAGCGACACTTGGCCATCACCGGCAATCACCACTTCGCCGCCCTTTTTGACGCCGATGATCGTCGTCCCGTGCCAGCCGGGGAATTGGTCGTCTGCCATGCGCGTCTCCTGTATGCGAAGCCAATCTGGGCGTTTTGCATCAGATTTCAAGCGGACTACCCTTGGCGGCACCCGGTGATCAAGCCGGATATGTGTACTTTTTTGGCAGAACGCATCTGGCACGGTCCCCAATTCATGCAATCCGTGCATTGCGGGAATGCAAAAACATCATTTGTGCCGAATTATTCAGCTACTTATGTACGCTCTGCAACCGACATGGAGTCGGCTGTTTCAATCTTGATAGGCGCAAAAAAATGACGACACTAACACACAACGCGCCACACGGAGCAGTCACAATTCTCCGCGTGGTGAATTTCTTCTACGCCCTGACCGCAAACCTGAAAGCACGCCGCGATGCGCGGATCACGCGCAAGGTTCTTGCCCGGCTGTCAGAGCATCAGCTTAACGATATCGGGCTGACCCGCGAGTACGTCGACACCCTCTGATCGGAAACCCCATCAGAACAGACCCCAAGAAACAGCCGCCCAAATTGGGCGGCTTTAGTTTTTCCAGGCAAGAAAAAAGGCGTCCCAACCGGGACGCCTTTGAATCATTCACCGTCTGACGCTCAGATCGATTCGTCGATCCAGCTTTGCAGAGCGGCCTTTGGCTTGGCTCCGGCCATGTTCGAAACAACCTGACCGTCCTTGAAGATGAACAGCGCGGGGATGCCGCGTACACCCATCGCTGCGGCAGCGTTCGGGTTGCTGTCGACATCGACCTTTGCAACCTTGATCCGGCCTTCGTATTCGGCGGACAATTCTTCCAGCGCCGGGCCGATCTGTTTACAGGGGCCACACCATTCGGCCCAAAAATCGACAACGACGGGAATGTCGGAATTCTTGACTTCGGCGTCAAATGTGGCGTCGGTGACAGCGACAGTGGACATGATCTGGCTCCTGGATCATTGCGAGGTTGGGTTGGAACCTATGAACGCAGCGCCGTATCGTCAAGGGATGGTGCGCGTCCGAGGGCATCAGACACAAGATCGTGTGGAAACGACATAAGTGTCGCGGTGCGGGTCCAGAGGATGGCGGTTTCTATCCGGTGGTCCGGGTAAATCTGTCCCAACATCTCAGCATAGGCGCCCATCTGCCGCAACAGGCCTTCGGGGCAACTTTCCGGCGTATCGGGCACAGTCGCGTTGGTTTTGAAATCAATCGCACGCACGGTATCTGGCCCAACAATCAGACGGTCGATTGTCCCATGAAACCGCCGCCTCCGTATTTCAGCCGTGACCGGAACTTCGGCCAGCGTGTCGTGCGCAAAGACGTCGCTCAGTTCTGGAGCCTTCAAAACGGTGCGCGCCTCGGCAAGCAGCGGAGCGATTTCCTGACTGTCCAGCCCGCGCAGAATAGCGAAGGCTGCTTCGTTCCAACCCGGTTGCGGCACCTCCGGCAGGTGTTCAAGCAGAAGATGGACCTGCGCGCCACGCAGTTTTGCCGCGTCTTCGTCGAGTCCTGCGTCCCCTGGCAATGCCTTTGCTCCCCCGAGATCGGAGGGGCTCAGCGTTTTTGCCTGTGATTGGGGCGGTGTTGCGGCCGTGCTGAAAATTTCCGGGGCAGGGACCGCATGTCGAACAATCCGCTCAGTCGTGTGTAGTTCTGGCGCATTCCAGTCGAGATGTGCCAGCCGCAATCCCATACCCGAGTCAAAGGGGTGCGTTGCTGCTCCAGCCTCGGTCAGACCGGCCTCGACCATTTGGTACCAACTGTCACCCGTTTTGCTCAAGTCGCCCGCAGCGGCGACAATCAACCACTTTTCGGCCCGTGTTAGAGCCACATATAAGAGCCTAAGCCGCTCATTCAGCTGCTTATGCTGGGCCCCTGCATGCGCCAAGATCATCGCGTCCGGCATTTCATCTGCATTCATGCGCCACAGCGGGAGCTCATCAACGGTCATGATCTCACCACCCTTTGGCGGTCGCCGTGGCCCGGTGTCGGGCAGGATCACGATGGGTGATTCCAGACCCTTGGCCCCATGTACGGTCATCACCCGCACCATGTTGCCTGCCGTACCCATCTGTCGCTTGATCTCAAGATCATCGGTTTCCATCCAGACAAGAAAACCAGTCAGGCTGGGAATGTCCGCACGTTCATAGGAGAGCGCCTGTGACAGCAGCGCATTGATCCCGTCCTCGGCTTCTGTCCCCAGCCGAGCCAATAATTTGCGCCGCCCATCATGGCGGGTCAAAATGCGTTCGATCAGATCATAAGGGCGGAGAAAATCCGTCTGGCCGCGCAGGTCATTCAGGATCGCCATGGTTTCGGGGTATTCATCCGCGCGCTTGCGCAGGGCTGTCCACAAGAATTTGCTGTCCCGCCGATGTGCCAGATCAAACAGCGCCTGTTCATCCCAGCCAAACAACGGAGATTTCAAAGCCGTGGCCAGCGACAGACTGTCTTCCGGCGTCGCGAGAAAGCTCAGCAGCGCGGCCAAATCCTTGACCGCCAGCTCAGCGCCCACCTTGAGCCGGTCGGCGCCGGCAATCGGCAGGCCCGCCGCCTTGCACGCCCGGATGATCTCGGCAAACAGGTCAGACCGCCGCTGAACGAGGATGAGAAAGTCTCCGGCCTGTACTTTTCGTCGTCGCAGGTCGCCCGGGACATCGCCGTCAACCGGTATGGTTTCGCCATCCGCGATCATCCGGTCGATCGAGGTCGCGATCTGTTCGGCAAGAATCACGTTGTGGTGGCGCGGAGTGGGCCGGTCAATGGGATCGGTCCAGACCCTATCGTCGCCGTCACTTACTTTTTCGACGACCGGCCACAAATCAATCCGGCCCGGAAGATTGGATTTGAACGCCAGATGATGTGATCCGGATCGAAATCCCGCCTCTTCGTGATCGGCAAAGACAAGATCGACCAATCGCAGGATCGCCTGAGACGACCTGAATGAATAGTCCAGCGTCAAATCCTGCAAGCCCTCGTCAGAGCCCGCAAGGCGCTGGGCGAACTCCGCCTGCATTCTGTCGAATTCATCCGGGTCAGCGCCCTGAAAAGAATAGATCGACTGTTTCTTGTCTCCGACGACAAAGATGGTTCGTGGTTTGTCATCCCGCGCGCCCACGCCGCTGGTGAATTCCTGCGCCAGCTTTTCGATCACGTCCCATTGCACGGGGCTGGTGTCTTGCGCTTCGTCCACGAGGATGTGGTCGATACCGCCATCCAGCCGATAGAGGACCCATTGCGCCACAGCCGGGTCGTTCAGCAATTGCCGCGCCTTGAGGATCAGATCGTCAAAATCAAGCCAGCCGCGCAATTGTTTGCGACGCGCATATTCCGGAAGAAACGCAGCGGCAAATTCGTGGAGCGCAGCCGATTTTCGTGCGCAGGCAAGCCCCAGCCGCAACGGGCGCGCGGCTTCGATGCGCAACATCAACGATTCGAGCTCAGTCATCAGATCCGGATTGGCGGTTCGTGTCGCTTTGGTGGGAATCGTCCCGATCTTGGCCGAAAACGGGGATTTAGCGCTTTTTCCCGTCAGGAACACGGATTCGAGCAGCGGCAGGTCGGTCAGGTTTGGTGTTCTGATCCTTGCCAACTTTGCCGCCAGCGCCTCTTCGGTCGTGGTGCCGCCGCGTACGACGGAGCGCAGACGGTTCAGTAACCCGGCCTCGTCTCCCAGAAATACTTCGGCGCTCAGGCGGTCTTCGTCAAACCCTTTTGGCAAATCCAGACAGTGCCACATGGCGATCTGGTCCAAGGGCTGTTCAAACATATCGCGCCGCTGCACCAGCGCTTTGGTCAACCCATCAAAGGTGGTGTCGTTCAGGAACCGCGCGATCCCATCCACCAGATGCGCTTGCGGACCATCGGCAAAGTCCTCGACGATTTCGGCCTGAAGCAATTCCGCCGCGCGGTCTTCCATTTCAGCGAACTGCGGGCTGACGCCAGCCTCCAACGGAAACCGCCGCAGAAGCGATGCGCAGAAGGAGTGGATGGTCTGAATCTTCAGCCCGCCCGGCGTTTCGATGGCCCGTGCAAAAAGCGTGCGCGCATGGGCCAGCTGTTTTGGCGAAACCGACCGGGACACGCCAAGTTCTACCAGTGTCGCGGTGAGGTCCGCATCCCCTCGCATCGCCCAATCACCGAGACGGCGGAACAACCGGTTCTGCATCTCGCTGGCTGCGGCCTTGGTGTAGGTCAGGCACAGGATGTGTTCGGGCCTGACATCATCTAGCAGCAGACGTGCAACCCGGTCGGTCAGAACCCGTGTCTTGCCTGACCCGGCGTTCGCCGCGAGCCATGTCGACGCGTCCGGGCGTGCCGCTTGAACCTGTCGTTCAGTTGCGTCGTCACGGGCCATCACGTCAGGTCCTCCGGCATCGGGGTTGCCGACCGATCCCATTCTCCGAACCGTGCCAATTGGTCAAAATACCCGACGTCGGTGTCTTTTTCCAACATCCGGCGGGCTGTGTATCCCTGTGTTTCATCAAGATAGGCCATGATCAGTTCACGTAGATCAGCCAAGACCTTGGGCGCTGGTTCATCCGCCAATGGGGCAGGGACGTTTGCGCCGGGGCTGCCGACACGCAGGAATACGGCCTCGGCAACGTGGGCGGGGGCGAGATCTTCAAACCCACCTTGCTCGGCAATCGCGGCCTCGATCAGCAGTTGCTTGTCAAACTTTGCCTGCTGACTTTTGGTCGGCGGCGCGCCGGTCTTGTAGTCATAGATATGCAGCGCGCCCGTCTCATCCAGATCAATCCGGTCCGCGCGTCCGACCAGCGTAAACCCGATGTCGGTCAAAAGGTATTTCAGTTTCGCCTCGTATTTGGCGGGCCAGGCGATTTGGCGGCGTGATCTTTCCTCTGAGAGAAAAGAGTCTGCGGTGCGCGCCAGCCGGGCGAGCCACAATCGACGCGCGGCTGGCCACGATACATCGGCGTCTAACTGTTCCCGTGCAAACTCGAGAAATACATCTCGCGTCAGATCGCCGGTCAGATCCGCCGTATGTCTGATAAACGTTTCGAGAAATTCGTGCACCGCAATGCCGCGCAACAGGGCGTCCGGCTCTTTGACCAGCGGATCAAGCGGCTTCAGCCGCAGCACGTGTTTTGCATAGATCGCATAGGGGTCGCGGATCAGTGTCTTGATCTCGGTCACTGACAACTGAAGCGGGCGCGCCGCGATCGGAGGCCGCGGTGAGGGTCGCGGGGCCGCGTCAACGCGAGGCGCACGATCAAGCTCTGCGGCCCAGTCAAGCCACGTTTGTCCCCGCGCCGTCATGTCCCGCACCGCCTTTGGCCCGCCCTGTTCGGCCAGGCCGTTCAGCAGGTTTATCACCCGGTTGAGCCAACGGGATGAAACAGTTTCCGCGTCGTCGGAACGCAAGGACCGTGTCAGCCAGACTTCCGGCGCACAGGCTGCTTGTTGAAAATCATGCGCAGACAGTCCGATGCGCCGTTCTGGCAATAATAACCCAGCCTCGTTCCGCAAGGCTCGGTTCAGCCAGGGATCAGGGTTAGGTGCTTCGGGCCAACTGCCTTCGTTCAGCCCGCCAAGGATAAGCAGATCGGCGCCCTGCACGCGCGCTTCGAGGGTGCCCCAGATCATGATGCGCTCGTGTGGCGCATTGGGGTCGCGCACTTCGCCGCCAGCCAGCAATGCCCCCAGAAGGTCGCCAAATTCGCGCGCGGTCATGTCGCCACCATGCTCGGCCTCAGCCTCCAGCGTGGTCAGAATGGCCAACGCCTCGGCGCCTGCGAACCCGGTCCAAAGGGTGCCGCTTCCTGCCTCGTGACTGCCGTGGGCAATTGCTTCGGCCATTTGGCGAAGGTGCTCTGTCCAGTCCGCGAGGGGTCTTGTCCCGACGATGTCCTGACCGGCGAACCACTTGGTCAGCCAGTCGACCCAACCCGTTGGCGGCGGGTTCTTTTGTTTTTGACAGATTGCGGACAACGTTTGGGCGGTGGGAAAGGGTGGGCCGTTGCGGCGTAGATACAATTCCAGATCGCGGCTGAACAACAGATGCTCGCCGCGCATGGTCGCACTGTGACACAACGGATGTTTGAGCAGCGTCAACAGCGTCTCGCCATTCAATGGCTTCGCGAACAACGCCGCAACATGGCGCAGAAAGCGGCCCGGCGGCGACAACTGCAACGGAAGACCGGCGCTGTCATCAGGAAGAATGTTCCAGCGATCAAGCGCTGCGGATACCTGTCGGGTCAGCATTCGGTCCGGGGTAATCAGCGCGGCGGTTTGTCCGGTCTCTGCGGCCTGACGCAATCGCAGGGCAATCGCCAGAGCCTCGGCGCGCGGCTCTGGCGCCTGTATCAGAGTCACATCAGACGCCGCCGTTGCCAGATCGGTCAAGGTTGGGCCTTCGGTCAGCCATGCGTCCGTCACCGGGGCAGGGCGCAATGCTAGCGAAATCAGCCTGTTACGTTCGGGTGAAGGGGGCCGCGCATCGGTCCACGGTGCGATATCGCTGGGCGCCAAATCAAGCATCTGCATAAGGTGACGAAACCGATATTGTGGATGATCTTCGGATTGAAGGGGCTCATCAAGCCGGGACCAGACGGCATCCGGCTGATCAAAATCATAGCCCGGCAAGACCACCGCTCCTTGCGGCAGGCGCGCAATTGCACCCATCAACAGCGCCGTTGTCCCACGTGACCCGGTCGAACCTGCAAGGATAATCGGATGTTGCGGTGGCGCTTCTTGCCAGTGCTCTATGAGGGCTTCGACCACGCGGCGCTGGCGTGTCTGTGGGTCCATCATCAACCCGTCCTGCGCCGAAAGATATTGTTCTGCGATCGCAAAGAACTGTTGTGCGCGGGCCCAATGGCTCGACATGTCGCTGGCATCGAGTTCGCTGATCTTGCTTGGCGGAACGCCTTCGCCCTGCATCTCGTCCATCAACTCGGCAAGGCTGTCGGCGAGCGAATATACGGATGATCTGGCCGCGAGGTCCGGTTGTTGATCCAGCAAGCGGCTGATCAGTTGGGCCAGTTCCAGTCGTCTTCGCAAAGAGGACGCCAGCGGTGGAAGCTTGACCGCATTTGTGCCGATCTCGGTCAGCAATGAGACCTTTGGCAACAAGCGAGCGGGACCTGCATCAAACAGATCTCGCATTCGCCGCGCCATACGCCGTGTATTCACGAGGATCTGCACCCGTGCGAGCGCGGTTGGATCGCGAGTATCACAGCGGTCAAGGACGCCATCGATCAGCGCATCCGGGAAATCAACGCCCGGTGGCAAGGCAAACACGCGCGGTTTGTCGGTTGGGTCAAACATTGGATTGCCGGAGCATGTCTTCGGCCAGTCCGATCCCGGCTGGGTGGCCAACATCGCACCAACGCCCGGGATATCGCAGCGCAAAGAGCTTGCCGGCCTTCAGCATCTTGTCCCAAATCAGGTTAAGCGAAAACGCCTTGTCGGGGATCCCATGCAGCAAGTCCGTCTTGATGATTTGCGCCCCACCATAGACGAATTCTGTTCCACGGCTGATCCTGCTTGAGTCATCGACATCAAAATCGCCATTGCCTACGCGACCGACTGTCCGGCCGATTGGGACACAAACCAGCAACCCGTCCATCTGTTCCGGAGACCAGGCATCCCGCAACAGAGCCAGCGGATTTGGACCTGCCCAGATGGCATCGGTATTCAGTGTATAAATCGGGCCATCACCTAACAGTGGCAGTGCAGCACGCACGCCGCCGCCAGTGTCCAGAATATCGGGCTGTTCGGGCGACAGCGTCACACCCAGCGGGCGCAGGTGATCGGCCATCTGATCCGGCAGGTAATGAGTGTTGGCGACAATACGGGTCGGGTTGATCGGGCTGGCCAGTGCCAGCGCATGATCTATCAATGGTTTTCCGGATACGGGGATGAGGGGTTTGGGGCAATGATCCGTCAGCGGAGCCATCCGGGTTCCGAACCCGGCAGCAAACAGCATGACGGCGTCGGGACTCTGCTTCATGTCGATTTAAGCCGTTCCAGATTACTTGGCGTTGGCGACGGCAGTGTGTTTCGCAACAGATCCGCGACCGGTTCCAGCGCGGGATGGTCCAGATCGCGCATCAGTAGGTTCCAGACACGTGGGATCAGGTCGACGTAATGCGGTTTGCCGTACTCACGGCCAAGTCGGGCAAATACACCTAGAATGCGCAGATTGCGCTGGGTGCCGAGAACGGCATAGGCCGCCCTGAACTCGTCGGAGTTCGCGCCTGATCCTGCGAGGTAGCAATTGATCATCTCGTCCTCTAAATCCGGATGCACATCCCGTCGCGCATCTTGCAGAAGCGACACAAGATCATAGGCCGGGTGACCCAGCATAGCGTCTTGAAAGTCAAGCAAGCCGACCCGCGCCGCGCCTGCTCGGTCTGGTAGCCAGAGCAGGTTTTCGGCGTGGTAATCGCGCTGGATCAGGACAGGTTTGGCGGGTTCATGCTCCAAACAGAGTTCACGAAAGGCTGTGCGGAAACCTGATTCACCTTCCGCATCACCAAATATTCCAGTCCTGTATTTTGAATAGGCCAGTGCCGCGAGATCGGTCATCACCTCGGGACCGTAGGGGTCGAGTTTGGGGAGATCTGCGGTGTGCAACTTCAACAGAACGTCGATTGCCGCCTCGTAGAGTGTCGTTTCAAGTTCCGGTTCGGTCTGGACGACGCGCGCGAATAACGCGTCTCCCAGATCTTCAATCAGCAGAAATCCGTTCTCGGCGTCCTGCGCGAGAATGCGGGGCGCGCTCAACCCGATGCCAGACAGATGCTGGGCGATCCGAACAAACGGGCGAACGTCTTCGCCTTTTTCAGGCGGCGCATCCATCAACACGGCTGTTTCACCGGTATCGGGATGGATCAGTCGTTCATACCGTCGGTTCGAAGCATCACCGGCGAGTGGTCCGCGCTTGGCATTGGCCCAGTCGGTGCCGTTCAGGAAAGACACGGCAAGCGCATCGCGGTTAGACATTCTCTATTTGCTCCAATTTGGAAGACCACTTTGGGTCAGACCAGGCACAGGACAATGTCCGCTTGGTTTCAGATGTTGGATCGGATTCAAAGGTCAGACGCAGCGCTGTCGATGGTGCCAGATCGGCCAGCCGGTCGGGCCATTCCACGAGGCATATCGCGGTCTCGAATGCATCCGCAAGACCGAGTTCTTCGATTTCATCGAGGGTTGTCAACCGATAGAGATCTGCGTGCCAAAGCTCTCCGACTGTCGTTTCATAGGTCTGGACAAGCGTGAATGTGGGTGAGGGCACGTCTTCGGGCGGATTCTGAAGAGATTGAATCAAATGTCGCGCGAAATGGGTCTTGCCTGCTCCGATCGGTCCTTCGAGCAGCAGACAATCACCTGGCACCAGTGTTTCACCGATCATTTCCGCGAATTGCGCGGTTTCTTCGGGGTTCTGCAGGTGTATGACTTTTTGCGCGACGCTCATTGCGCCACAATGCCGGGCCGCGATTCCGGTCGCAAGCGGCTTTGTCAGCCAGCCGTCAATTCCGGTTGTTTTTGCGTGGTCGCGCGGGGCTTTGCAGTCGCGCGACTAAAGCTGATCATGGTCGACCCGCGTTGAATGGGGTGCACGCTGCAGACCAATGAGTCACCGGATTTCAGTACGACCCTAGCCCACCATTCTGCGCGGTCGTCCTGCATCGTGACAAAGTCGCGAATGTCGCCCCAAATTGGGCTGGCCATGCTTTGATCCTGCCAAATCCGACCGGAATCCAGGATTGAGGTCTGTGCAAAGGAGCTTTCAGGATCGACGCTCCAAAGGGTATGGTAGGCCGCATTGGAAAAGATCAGATCGCCGGTCAGGGAAAAGACGGCGATGGCATCGTCAATCTGATCGAATACCGCCTGCCACATTTCAAGATCCGAGCGAAAACGGCGCGTCAGTGTAATTTCCGCGGTGATGTCTTCGATCAAGAATGCGACCGCTCCGTCAGGATGAGGTCGCCCGCTTACCGAATAGACCGATCCGGATGGCAGCGACCAGGTTTCCTGATACCTGCCATCGGTTGCGGCCTCGACCAGCTCGGCCATCTGGTCGCGCCAACTGTTGTAGTTCTTTGGTTCGGGCATCATCCTGCTGTCTCGCAGGCGATCAAAAAAGGACAGGATGGTGGGGCGCGCACTGAGAAAATCGGCGGGCAGCGCCGTGAGGTCGATAAGCGCCGGATTGAACAGCACAAGTTGTCGGTTTCGATCAAAAATCGCCAGCCCGATGGAAAGCTGGGCAAAGGTTTTTGCGAGGGTCTGGACAAAGTTGCGCTGCGCCACTTCGGCTTCAACAATCGCGTTCACGTCGATTGCATAGATCAGCGTACCAGCGTCGCACTGCACAACAGAAACATCAAACCAGAGCTTCTTGCCTGTTTTAGAAATCGTAAGACTGCGCCGGGTTCTCTTGGTCGGTATCGGCACTTCGCCCGAGGGACCAAAGAGGGCAGCGTCTTTTCGTGCCGGTTTACCCAATACCGTCTGGCAGAGCGTATCAAACGCCGTATTGAACCAGATGACATCGCCAGCGCCGTCAACACACCACACCGGATAATGCGCGCTGTTGACGGCAAAGCGCAGTGTTTCCAACTCTTTTGCCGCGCCGGACAGTACATCGACCAATTCGCTTGATTGCGCGCTGTCCTTTTGGCGTTTGCGCATTGAAACCCGCGTGATCCCGTCGATCCATTCGCAGTAGATTTCGCTCGGGTTCTTGCGATCTGGAGGTTGAGAGACCAATTGCCCACTGATTTTTACGATATCTTCGGTCTTGGGAAAGGTAGGGTAAAGGGAGGAAAGCCCCTTGTGCAGATCGCTCCAGAAACATGGGCCTTCGGGCATGTCGATAACCTGACGCGCACGGGTCGTGGCGTCGACTAGATCGGGGCCGTCAAATATCCACACAATGTCATCGGCAGATTGGGGTCCGACATTGCGGGCAGACGGGCGCGAGGCCAAAAACCTTGATGCCGCATAAGCGACGAGAATGCATGTTGTGGCGAGAATGAAGAGTTCGATGATCGGTAACTCCCGGAACAATCTAACCGGCAATATTGGCAACTGTCCTAATTTGCCCGGAGAATGGTTAACGGGGTGTTAAGGGACGCTGTGAGGTCTGCGTCAGACCAGAAACAATCTGAGGCCGATCAAAGCCCTGCGGCTTTCGTCAGATTCACACGAAAACGGTCGCGTCGGCGTTGGTATCTGCGGGTCATTTCAGCCGAGGCATGGCCGAGATGCTTTTGCACATACCGTTCGTCGACTTCAGCGCTCGAGGCGAGACCTGCACGTAAGGAGTGGCCAGAGAACAAGGCAAGCCGTTCTTCTTCGGGCAATTCCGGGCGTAAACCTGCGGCCAACACGGTCTTTTTGATCAGGCGGGCAACGTGCCGATCGTTCAGCCGGGCGTCGAGGGTGCGCTTGCCATCACGTGACGTGCGTACAAAAATCGGGCCAAAATCGATCTTGGCATAGTGCAGCCATTGTTCCAGCGCATGAACGGGGCAGGTTTGCTCGGACGATCCCCGGCCAATCTCGACCTCGCGCCAACCGGTCTTGGCATTGAGCCTCAGCAAAGCACCACCTTCAAGAAGTTCGACCCACCCCTTGCTGTCTGGCGTGTCGTCCTTGCCAACATCCAACGATACGATCTCGGATCGGCGAAGCCCGCCAGCATATCCCAAAAGCAGGATTACCCGGTCGCGCAATCCACGCAGATCAAAAGACAGTGTCGCGACCATGGCCAGAATATCCTCGGGCAGGATCGCTTCCTTCTGCACAGGGGGGCGGGCGTGTTTGCGTTTGATCCCGGCCAGCACCGTGGCGATATGACGATCCTTGCGATCAAGCACCATTCCGCGTTGGGCATAATTCCACGTCAGTCCAGACAGACGCCGATCGATGGTGGATACAGTAAGGGCAGGGGAGCCGTCCGATGGCGCGGCAAGGTCGGCAAGGTAAAGTCCGACAATCTCTGCTGAAGGAGGCAGGATCTCTGCCCCTCTCATCCGACACCATCGGGCGAAATGGGCCCAGTCCTTTGAATAGGCCTTTAGAGTGTTTTCCGAGGCTGCTTGCTTTGCATAGGCCCGCGCGGTTTTGACAATGCGGTCAAGCCTGCCCGAGCCTGCGACCTCGGACGGCAAAGCGATCGAATTGCGTTCGTCATGATCGCTTCCACTCTGAACAGCCAAGCTGTCATTCGGGTTCGGTTTGTCTGTGCCTTCGGCCATATGTCCGGCAGATCCGCCATTGAGATGAATTCACGTTGGATCCTAACCGCAATATGTGCGTCGGGCAATTGCTCTGGGTACAAGACATAGAGAACGGATTGCGGAAGGCTTCACCACCCGCGGAACCAGCCTTTCAGCGGAGTATTGTCGAATCAGCGATCTCTTCAAGCGAGCGGTTCAACCTGACGTTGATGGGGTCTGACCTTATTTACATGACGTAACGGCGCTCCGGCAGGCCATTACAAAACTGTCACATAAGTTTTGCATAAGCATCACAGAATCTCACTAGCACGCAGCAGAGATCGACCGAACCGATCCGAAATGACAATCAGGAGATATTATGTCTTTCACCAAGTTTTCTGTGTCGACACTGGCACTGTTCGCCGTGTCCGCCACAGCCGCTGCTGCGCGTGACGAAATCCGTATTGTCGGCTCGTCCACCGTGTTCCCTTACACACAGGCTGTGGCCGAGCAATTCGCTAACAATACCGGTGCTGCTTCGCCAATCGTCGAATCCACCGGCACCGGCGGCGGCATGAAAATCTTCTGCGGCGGCATCGGTGAACAGCATCCCGACATCACCGGCGCCTCGCGCGCCATGAAAGCTTCGGAATACGAACTGTGCCAGTCGAACGGCGTGACCGAAGTTTCCGAAGCCCTGATCGGTTTTGACGGTCTGTCCATGGCCGTTTCGCGCAGCAACGAATTTGCCTGGGACCTGACACTGGGTGAAATCTACCGCGCGCTTGGTGCACAGGTTCCGGTTGACGGCGAGTGGGCCGACAATCCTTACACCACATGGGACCAGATCAACCCTGACCTGCCCGCCGTCGAAATCCTCGCTTACGGCCCTCCGCCAACTTCGGGCACCCGTGACGCATTCGTTGAACTGGCCATGCACGCTGGTTGTGAAGAGCTGTCCTATGTCCACGACGGTGGCTTTGATGGCGACTGGGTCAAAGAAAACTGCTCGCGTATGCGCACCGACGGACCCTTTGTCGAAGCTGGCGAAAACGACAACCTGATCGTTCAGCGTCTCGAAGCAGACCCGAACGCATTGGGCATCTTTGGCTATTCGTTCCTCTACGAAAACCTCGACAAGCTGAAAGGCGTCATGATCGAAGGCGTCGAGCCCAGCACAGACAGCATCGCCGACAAATCCTACCCGGTTTCGCGCCCGCTGTTCTTTTACGTCAAGAACGCGCATCGTGGTGTGATCCCGAACCTCAACGAATTCATCGAAGAATACATGTCGGATGATGCGCTGGAGGCCGGTGGTTACCTGTCCGAGCGTGGCTTGGTGGCGCTTTCCGATGACAACCGCGCTGACCTTCAGGACGCAGTTCTGGGCGGCAAAGCGATGAGCGCGCCGGAATAAATTCCGAAGACAATCGCATAACCCGGGGCGCAGTGACGCGCCCTGGGTACTATTTGGAAAGAACAGGCATATGACAGCTCTTCCGTTCCTCCTGCTTATCGCCGCCGTAGTTGCCGGTTACCTGATCAACCGAATTGCGGCCAAGTCGATCCGCGACGGCG
The DNA here is from genome assembly GCF_039973035.1 of Sedimentitalea sp. NCBI lineage: Bacteria > Pseudomonadati > Pseudomonadota > Alphaproteobacteria > Rhodobacterales > Paracoccaceae > Sedimentitalea > Sedimentitalea sp. The sequence goes on along the minus strand of NZ_JBDWLR010000095.1, from coordinate 74,745 downwards.
GCGGCAGGTTGCATTCTCTGACCTCATATCATGGGTTGTTCTCGGCACTCCTGATCCTTGTGCCGGTGCTGACTTTCATTCTTCTCTGGCTGGTGGTTCAGGGTCCGATCATCGATGGAATGATTATGGGCGGGCTGCCAAATGGCGTTCTTGAGGGGCTTGATGGCGGGGGCACACAACTGGTGCTCGCCGAGATCAAGTCGCTGGCAAACGGGCAGGTATTCGGAACGCCCGAAGACTGGAAGATTGCGGCGTCTGAACGTTATGCCCAGCTGCATACCAATGCAGGTTGGTTGCTGGTTGTCGTTGTTGCGATGTTGTCACTTGCCCTGCTTGTCTTTGCCCGGTCTCGCGTTGCTGCTGATTTCCGCGCGCGTCAAGGTGTCGAGCGTATCGTATCCGGGCTCATGATCTTTTGTTCGACCGTGGCGATTTTCACCACGATCGGGATCATCGTTTCGCTGACCTACGAAACCATTCGGTTCCTTGACGCCGTGCCGCTGACAGATTTTCTGTTCGGAACCAACTGGGAGCCTCAGATCCCGTTGCGTGAAGACCAGATTGCGGCAGAGGGGGCATTCGGTTGGTTGCCGGTGTTCGTCGGAACAATCGTGATCACCGTTGTTGCCTTGGTGGTCGCCGTGCCGATTGGCCTGTTCTCGGCCATCTACCTCAATGAATTCGCGCCGCGAAAATTCCGCTCGATCGTAAAGCCATTTCTTGAAATTCTCGCCGGCGTTCCAACGGTTGTGTATGGCTTCTTTGCCATTCTCGTCGTCGCACCCGCCATCCGGAATTTTGGACAGTCCATTGGACTGGACGTTGCCCCCAACACCGCGCTTGCAGCGGGCGGGGTCATGGGGATCATGTTGATCCCCTTCATTTCCTCCTTTGCGGATGACGCATTGTCTGCGGTTCCGCGGTCATTGCGGGACGGGGCGCTTGGCCTTGGGTCGACGCGCGCTGAAATGATGACGACGGTTCTGTTCCCGGCGGCCCTGCCGGGCATCGTTGGCGGTGTTCTTCTGGCGGTCAGCCGTGCAATCGGCGAAACGATGATCGTGGTGATGGCGGCCGGTCTCATCGCCAAGATGACGATCAATCCGCTCGACAGCGTCACCACCGTGACGGTTCAGATCGTGACGCTGCTGATTGGCGACACTTCGTTTGACAACCCCAAGACACTGGCCGCGTTTGCCCTTGGCATGATGCTGTTCCTTGTCACCCTGATCATCAACATTTTCGCGCTGCGCATCGTGCGCAAGTACCGCGAAGCTTACGATTGAGGCCCTGGACATGACCGATATCACAAACGCACCCGGCGTTCCCCAACGGGTCAGCTCGACGGACCTTGTCGCGGCTTCGCTCAAAGGACGTCGCCGCAGGCAAATGCGCCTGCAATGGATCGGCCTGGGCGCGATTTCTATTGCCTTCCTGATGCTCTTCATCCTCGTTGGATCGCTTCTTTCGACGGGCTGGCAGGCGTTTACCCAGACGCACATCACGCTTGATGTCTATGTCGATCCCGAGGAAATCCCCGAGGATAGGCTGCCGCGCGGTGGCTTTGATGACGCACTTGGCGCGTCGCTAGGCAAGATGTTGCCCGGCGTTGACATGAGCGACCGCAAGACTTCTCGCGCAGTCGAAGGCATCCTCTCCAATGGTGCACAGTTTGAACTGCGCGATCTGGTCGTGGCTGATCCGAATTTGATCGGTCAGACGATCACGATGACCGTGCCTGTGTCTGACCCCTTCGATCAATTGAACAAGGGCTTGATTGAGCGGGACACGCCGGAAGAACATCGGCGGGTGAAGAACAACGAAATCCAGTGGTTCGATGACCTGAAGGCCGAAGGTGCAATTTCCAAACCCTTCAATTGGGCGCTGTTCACCAATGCAGACTCGCGCTTTCCGGAACTGGCGGGCCTCAAGGGCGCTCTTGTCGGCTCCTTCTGGGCGCTGCTGACCTGCTTTCTGATCTCGTTCCCGCTGGGAATTGGCTCTGCGATTTACCTTGAAGAGTTTGCGCCCAAGAACAAGCTGAGCGATTTCATCGAGGTCAACATCAACAACCTCGCGGCGGTCCCTTCGGTCGTGTTTGGTTTGCTGGCTTTGGCGGTGTTTATCGGCTGGTTTGGCCTGCCGCGCTCTGCGCCGTTTGTCGGCGGTCTGACACTGGCGTTGATGACAATGCCAACGATCATCATCGCCACCCGCGCAGCACTCAAGGCGGTTCCGCCGTCGATCCGCGAGGCCGCACTTGGTCTGGGCGCATCCAAACAGCAGGTTGTCTTTCAGCACGTCCTGCCGCTGGCCATGCCGGGCGTCTTGACAGGCACCATCATCGGACTTGCACAGGCCCTCGGCGAGACGGCACCGCTTCTGCTCATCGGGATGAACGCGTTCATCACGTCGGCAGCAAGCAGCCCGTTTGACAGTGCCACCGCACTTCCCACACAAATCTTCATCTGGGCCGATAGTCCCGAACGCGGCTTCGTTTCGCGAACGTCGGCTGCTATCCTCGTACTGCTCGGGTTCCTCGTCATGATGAACATGGTCGCGATCTATCTGCGGCAGAAATTCGAACGCAAATGGTAAGCGCTCCGGAAAAGGACTTCGAAATGAACGACATGAGAACAATTGAGCGCGGCGTCGAGTCCGCCGAGACAAAGGTCACCGCGCGCGGCGTCAATGTCTATTACGGCGATACCCATGCCATCAACGACGTGAATGTGGACATTGCCAACAACAACGTGACGGCCTTTATCGGCCCGTCAGGTTGTGGGAAATCGACATTCTTGCGCTGTCTGAACCGGATGAACGACACCATCGACATCTGTCGCGTGACCGGGAACATCGAATTGGATGGCCAGGACATCTACGCCAAGAGTGTCGATCCGGTGCAACTGCGCGCCAAGGTCGGAATGGTGTTTCAAAAGCCCAACCCGTTTCCCAAATCCATCTATGACAACGTCGCATACGGGCCGCGCATCCATGGTCTGGCCAGCTCCAAGTCCGATCTGGATGACATCGTCGAACGCGCCCTGCGTCGCGGCGCCATCTGGAACGAGGTCAAGGACCGACTTGATGCGCCGGGCACTGGCCTTTCGGGCGGACAGCAGCAACGCCTGTGCATCGCCCGCGCGGTCGCCACCGAACCAGAAGTTTTGCTGATGGATGAGCCCTGCTCGGCGCTTGACCCGATTGCGACTGCACAGGTCGAGGAATTGATCGATGAACTGCGGCAGAACTTTACGGTTGTCATCGTAACCCACTCGATGCAGCAGGCCGCCCGTGTCAGCCAGAAAACCGCCTTCTTTCATTTGGGTGAATTGGTAGAGTTCGGTGAAACCGGCGATATCTTTACCAACCCCGTAGACCCGCGCACTGAAAGCTACATCACTGGCCGTATCGGCTAAAGGATATCCCATGTCTGATCAAAATCACATTGCCTCGGCGTTTGACCGTGATCTCGAAACCATCCAGGCCCAGATCATGAAAATGGGCGGGCTGGTCGAAGCGGCAATCAACGATTCCGCCCGATCGCTGGAAAACCGCGACGAAGAACTGGCCACCAAGGTGCGCGAAAACGACAAGGCGATCGATGGCCTTGAAGAACTGATCAACGAAGAGACCGCGCGTGTCATTGCCACCCGTGCGCCTACTGCGTCGGATCTGCGCCTGATCCTGTCCGTGACCAAGATCAGCGGCAATCTGGAGCGGATCGGCGACTACGCCAAGAATATCGGCAAGCGGACCACGGTCCTGTCCCAGATCCCTCCGGTCAACGACAGCGCGGCGGCCCTTCGCCGTATGGCGCGTGAAGTCGAGGAAATGCTCGAGGATGCGCTGGACGCCTATGTTCAGCGTGACGTGGATCTTGCCAAGCATGTGATTGTGCGCGACCGCGAGGTCGACCAGATGTATAATGCCCTGTTCCGCGAGTTTCTGACTTTCATGCTCGAGGACGCGCGCAACATCACCCCCTGCATGCATTTGCATTTCATTGCCAAGAATATTGAGCGTATGGGTGATCATGTGACGTCTATCGCAGAGCAGGTGATTTATCTGGTCACCGGCGAACGCCCCGACGAAGACCGGCCCAAGGCCGATACGACTTCTCTGACTGCATAAGGTTCGTTTGATCATGTCCGCTGACAAACCCACCGTTCTCGTTGTCGAAGATGAACCTGCCCAGCGCGAAGTGCTGAGCTATAACCTCGCCTCAGAGGGTTTTCGCGTCTGTCAGGCCGAGAACGGCGAAGAGGCGTTGTTGGTGGTCGACGAAGACACGCCCGATGTGATCGTGCTCGACTGGATGATGCCCAATCTCAGCGGGATCGAGGTCTGTCGACGGCTCAAGACCCGTCAGGTGACGCGGGGAATCCCAATCATCATGTTGTCTGCTCGCTCTGAAGAAGTCGACAAGGTGCGGGGGCTGGAAACCGGTGCGGATGACTATGTGATCAAGCCGTATTCAGTGGTTGAACTGATGGCACGCGTGCGGGCACAATTACGCCGCACGCGTCCCTCCGCTGTCGGAGTTCAACTTGAATTCGACGACATTCTGCTGGATGGCGAGACCCACAAGGTCAGCCGTGACGGCAAACCGATCAAACTCGGCCCGACCGAGTTTCGCCTGCTGCGCAACTTTATGGAAAAGCCCGCCCGTGTCTGGAGTCGCGAGCAGCTTTTGGACCGTGTTTGGGGCCGCGACATCTATGTCGACACAAGAACAGTTGACGTTCACGTCGGTCGGTTGCGCAAGGCGTTGATGCAGCATGGTGGCGATGATCCGGTGCGCACCGTTCGTGGCGCGGGATACGCCCTGGGTTGATTGCGGTCTGAGCAACCAAGGCATAGATATTCGCCTAAGTATGCTGGTTATTGATGTAAATTGCGCTGTGGTTGACGGCAGCCGACCGATTCCTTTGCGGTTTTCCAAAGCGGCGGGAAAGCCACGCGCAGCGCCTAAAAGGGCATGGTGTCGGATTCGACGACACCATGGCGCGTTGATACTCTTCTTCGCTTCACGGTGAAGGGCACATCCCGATAGACGGTTGAATTTGTTCTCTTGTTCTTCTCGATACCGAGTTGTCACATATCAGTTTCAAAAGCTGACTAGGTACCCCCAAGCAACAAAACCTGGAGCCAGAAAAATGCAAGATTCAGACACGAGCGCAATGAGCTGGGACGATTGGGACGAAACCAACGACCCGCGCCCCGAAGCCACCGAGTTCGACCGGGTTGTCGAAGCAAGCCTTTCGCGCCGTGGCTTCCTGTCGGGTCTCGTTGCCATCGGTTCGGGCGCGGCTGCGCTGGGAACCGGACTGTTGAGCAGCACTTCGGCCCAGGCACAGGGCGCGGGACGTTTCGCCTTTAAGCCGATCCCGATTTCAACCGATGCCACTGTGCATGTGCCAGAAGGGTACAACTGGCAATCTATGATCAGCTGGGGTGATCCGCTGTTTTCGGATGCCGAGGCTTTTGATCCAGAGAATGGCGTAACGCTGGCCTCTTCCGACCGTGTATTTGGTGAAAACACCGACGGCATGGAGCTTTTCGTCGTAGGTAATCACCAAGTGATCGCGGTGAACCACGAATATGCCAACACCAAGACCAACCTGCCCAAGACCCACGCTGATGGCAAAGCCGGTTCCGCGGACGACGCGCAACTGTTGCGCAATCTGCAGGGCGTGGCCGTGATCGAAGTCACCGAAGGCGAAGACGGTTGGGGTGTCGTCGTCGACAGCCCGTTCAATCGCCGCATCACCCACGACACGGTAATCAACATCACTGGTCCCGCCGCCGGTTCCGATCTGCTCAAGACTGTTTCCGACGCAACTGGCGTGACCGCACGCGGAACGATGAACAACTGCGGCGCGGGCAGGACACCCTGGGGCACCTATCTGACCTGCGAAGAGAACTTTAACGGTTACTTCGGCTCCACCGACGAAGCACTGGAACGGACGCCAGAGCAGGTGCGCTACGGTGTAAATCTCAAAGGCCGTTATGGGTATGAGAATTTCGACGAGCGCTTTGACATCTCCAAGGATCCGAACGAGCCCAACACTCAGGGTTGGGTCGTTGAAATCGATCCAGCCAACCCGGATTCAGTGCCCAACAAACGCACAGCACTTGGCCGGTTCAAACACGAGAATGCCGCCTGCGCGATTGCGCCCGATGGCCGTGTGGTTGTCTATATGGGCGACGACGAACGAGGCGAATTCCTCTACAAGTTCGTTTCCGACGGCGTGTATGTCCCCGGTGGGGACACGTCGTCTTTGCTCGACAACGGTACGCTCTATGTCGCCAAGTTCCTTGAGAATGGTTCGGGCCAGTGGCTTGCGCTTACGCCCGAGACAACCGGTATGGCACAGGATGAACTCCTCGTCTTTGCACGCGTTGCCGCGTCCAAGGTTGGCGCCACGACCATGGATCGCCCCGAATGGGTCGCCGTCAGCCCGAACGAAATCGCAGCCTATTGCGCGCTTACCAACAACAAGAACCGCGGCATCAAGGCCAATGCGGGCGGAGACGAAACACCGGTTGGTGGCGTAAATCCGCGTGCCGAGAACAAGTATGGGCAAATCGTTCGTTGGTACCCGGCGAACGAAAATCATGCTGATCTGGCCTTTACCTGGGACCTCTATGTGATGGCTGGCAACCCGGAGAAACATGACGATATCTATGCGGGGTCGCGGAACGTCACCGCCGGAAACATGTTCAACTCACCTGACGGCATGATGATCGACTCCACCGGGTTGATCTGGATCCAGACTGATGGTGATTACAAGAACGAGGGCGATTTCGAGGGCATGGGCAACAACCAGATGCTCGCGGGCGATCCGGCGACCGGTGAAATCAACCGCTTCCTGACCGGCCCGTTTGGGTGCGAAGTTACCGGCCTTTGCTGGTCGGCAGACAAGCGCACGATGTTCGTCGGAATACAGCACCCTGCCGCTGGATTCCCGGGCGAAGGGCTCCCGCGTTCGACAATCGTCGCGATCAAACGGGACGACAACGCGCGCGTTGGCTAGGCGTTTCGCTGACTGTTCGTTTAGGTATGGCCGCCGGGTTTTCCGGCGGCCTATTTATGTGCAGTCGTGTCGTGGTGCTGCCGGCTTTCTGGCATTTCAGCAGTCAAAAGGATTTGGACGAGGCGGCAACGCCAGCTACTACGCTTTCAGACTTTCGAAATACGTCTGCCAGCCTATGTGCGGACGACCCGCTGCCTGTTCGAACTGGCTGGGGTTGTCGACGGCACCCTTGCGGATGCCCTCATAGATGCCTGCGATCACGGTGCCGATAAAGTCGCCGAGTTCAGCCACACGGTTGGCGCGATAGTCTTCGACGCTCATCGGGCGAAACACCATATCGGTGCCAAACGCTTGGTTCATGTATTCCGCCAACTCGGCTTGGGTGATCGGAGTGCCGTGCAGATTGTAGGTCTGTCCAACATGCTGCGGTTCGGTCAGCATATGGGCATAGGCCACCGCCAGTTCGCCGCGCGTGGTATAGCCACAGCGCCCTTTGCCCGCGCAATTGGCGATCTCACCGGCCTTGCGATAGCTGTCGATGTATTCGATGTCGGGTTCGATATAGATGCCGTTGCGTCCGATCACCCAATCCATCCCGCTGTTACGGATATCAGCTTCGGTTTGGCGATTGCTGTCGACCACGGGGGAAAAGGCGGTGCCGGTTTCCGCGCCCTGAACGCTGGTATAGACGATTCGTTGCACACCCGCAGCGCGGGCAGCTTCGATCACAGTGCGATGCTGATCGATACGGGCGGCCGGATCTCCGTTGCCTGAAACCAGCAACAGTCTGTCCACTCCGGCCAGCGATACTTCAAGCTGCGCGAGGTTGGCGTAATCGCCGGGGCGGATCTCGATCTTCAGATCGGTAACCTTTTCCGGCGTTCGTGCCAGCCCGATCACGGTTTCGCCACGTGCGACAAGCACGCGAGCGATTGCCGCGCCGAGCTGGCCGGATACGGCCGTGACTTCGATTGTCATGTCTTGTCCCTCCTATTCAAAGCGGGCCTTGGGTGGCCTGCTTCGGGATGTTGTCACCTGTCAGACCATATCAGCCGTGATATGCTTGGCTCACAGCAACGCTGTCTTCGAACCAGTGCCATAGGACCACCTGACCGTCGCGCACCTTGGCGCGCAGAGAAAATGTATGTCTAACGCCAGCGCTTATGGGTTCAAATAGGGCAATTTGATAAGAGAGTGTTCTTGGTTCATCGTAACCACAGAGAAGTGGAAGATGAGACTCCCCATGGAACACGCGAAAGCGCTGGCGATAAGATCGTCAAAGACATCAAGCGCGCAGCACGCAAACATTATTCATCTGAAGAGAAGATCAGGATCCGTCCTGGATAGCTTGCGTGGTGAGGACAGCATTGCTGAACTAAGCCGCCGTAAGGGCATTTCCCAAGGTATCTATAACAAGTGGTAAAAGGACTTCATGGAAGCTGGGAAACGACGGCTTTCTGGCGACGCGGCCCTTGCTGCCACAACAGATGAAGTCCAGGATCTGCGCCGTGAAGCACGTGACCTGCGGGAGGTCGTGGCTGAGCAAACGCTGCAGTTCCGCTTGCTTAAAAAAAACCCTGACGACGGCCACGACGGTGACGGGAAGGAGATGCTGATCAAAGCAGCCCTGAAACCGTCATTCCTCAATGCCCGGGGTTTTCGGGATCAGCATCGGCCTCGCCGCGATCAAAGGCGCGTGCCCATTCAACCACTAGATCACTGTCACCCCGTTGCCGGCGCCATTGTCGGATCGCATTGCGCAGCCCGGCTCGGGCCACGCGTGTTCTCGGTTCCTCCCACGTTTCTGGGGTTTGACCGGCATCGAGCGCACACCAGCCACCGCGTTTCTGTTCGGTGTATTCATTGATGCCCCAATCGGCGAGAAGTGTTTGGAACCGATCGAAAGCCTCGGGATCAAACGTCTTGTCTTCGCCCAACTGTCCGCTCACCGGGCTCTTTGGGTGAAACCCGCAGCAGGGCACCCAGCCCTTGGGAATGGGCGCATTGGCGGAATGAGTGCGATTTGCCCGGAGAAGCTTTGGCAGGACATGGGTATGCGGTCCTTCGGGAGAGGTGCCGCCAGTGTCGGGCCCGCCGATCATCTGGTAGACCTCGACGCGTCCCAGCGGGGTCAACGCCACCCGATGTGGGTGCGCCCTGAGAATCGCACCCATCGCTGGGTTGTCATGATCAAAAAGCGAGCGACCCTCCTGCGGCTGCAGGACCTCGATCAGCGCAGGATCCGACGTGCGGATGCAGAAATCCACCTGTGATTGGGCGAGTCCCATGTCGAACAAGACGGCATCATGATCCTCGGATCGGATCGCGTCGGTGTCTGGCCCAAGCGCTGTCAACACATCCCGCCGGTTCATCCGCGCGTCCTTCTCGGGCAGACACAATGAAACCGTCTGGGACCAGCGATGAGGTTTCGGGCTGAGTGTTTCATAGGCGACAGGTCGCACGCCTTGGAGCGTGTCGATCCGGATCGCGCCGCGCGAAGTGGTCTGTTCCAGCGCCTCGGCAATGGGCGCAGGCGGGTCGCCGGCCACGTGATGAAACTCGGCAATCGCCCCAAACGATCCCATGTGCCAACCGGCATCGGGGTCGTTCATCCCATCCCGCAGAATAGTCTCAAGATCCAGCATTTTCGGCCTTTCTGTTGTTGGCGATCCACTGGCGCGCGCCGTCCAGTACGGCGGTATATACGGCGCGCCCGGTGGCTTCTCCGATTTCGGTGTGCAGCCCGGCATAGCGGGCTTTCCCGGTTGGGCTGGCGACCGCAACACAGTCGGTGCCGGTCCCCGTCGCAATTCCGGACGTCAGTGCAAGGTTCACATCCATCACAGCCGCCGTGCGGGCCTGTACGACGACGCTCATGGCCTCCAGCAAGGCAGTTTCCGTCAACCCGCAGTTCAGGCACAGCGCCACGTTGATCGTGCCCCAATCCTTGTCGGATCGGTCAATCCGGTGTCCAACCCGCTCGGCGTTGGAAAACCCGACCGTGGACACAGCATGGGCCATGACGTCACCGGCTGATGCCCTGCATTCGGTAAAAAATCGAATGTCGCGCGATGTCAGCAGGGTGACTGCGTCACCGGCTCCGCGTAGGTGCAATTCTCGTGTCAGCCAGTCGTCGACATCCAGTTCGGCGGGCAAATCGGAATTGCGCACTTCGCGCCAAAGGATACGGCGCGCGCGCACGATGCCCGGACGGTTGACCGACCAACTCAACACCTGCATGTCTGCGCAAAGGTCAAACTCCAACCACGGACGGTCCAGTGTTACGCGGCTCATCGGATGACCTGCAAAGGCTGATAGACCGGACCTTGTTCGGTGCGCTGATACCAGGCAGAGATTCCGAACACTTGTGCCAGACGTTCGGGGGTCAGAACCTCTTCGGGCGGGCCGTCAGCCACCAGATGGCCATCACCAAGCAGGATCAGGCGCGTACAGTGTCGCACCGCGAGCCCAAGATCATGCAGCGACACCAGTGACGATTTTCCAGCAGTGGCCTGTGTGGCGAAGGTTTCCATCGTTGCGATCTGATGTGCAGGGTCCAGCCCTGCGATGGGCTCGTCGGCCAACAATAGCGGCGTATCCTGCGCCAGGGCGCGTGCAATCAGGACACGCGCCTGCTCTCCGCCCGATAACCGGGTGGCGGCACGGTGGCGCATCTCGGTCAATTCCATCTGTGCCAGCGCGGCCTCGACCCGATTGTGATCTTCTTTGCTGGCGCTTTGCATCGCGGTCTGATGTGGCAAGCGGCCCAGCATGACTACGGATTCAACTGTGACAGGCCAGGCGATTTCCCGAGACTGGGGCATCCAGGCGGCGTGTTTGGCGCGTGCAGTTTCCGGCAGGGCGGCAAGCGAGCTGTGACCTCCAAAGGGCAGCAGGCCTAGGGCGGCGCGCATCAGAGTGGTTTTGCCGCTCCCGTTGGGTCCGATCAGGCCGACAAACTCTCCGGCGCCGATACTGAAGGAGATATCGCGAAACACGGTGCGCCCACGCAACGCAACCGAAAGATCGGTAAGGCTCAGCAGGCTCATATCCGTTCCTTTCGCAGTTTCAGGATCAGATGCAGAAAGAGCGGCGCACCAACCAGCGCGGTCAGAACACCCAACTTTAGATCGCGTGCAGGCAGCACAACCCGCACCGCGATATCCGCCGCAAGCAGCATGATCGCGCCGCCAAGCGCCGAGGCCCAAAGCAGCCGCGAGGGATGTGCGCCCACTAACGGGCGCAGGATGTGGGGTACGACAAGACCGACAAACCCGATGGCACCGGCAACGGCGGTCCCGGCCCCCAGGACACAGGCTGTGCCCACGACAAGCTGCAATCGCAAACGGGTGATTTGAACGCCCATGGCGCGCGCAGCGTCCTCGCCCAGTGTCAGGGCATCAAGCCCGCGACCAAGCGTGCCCAGAAGAACCCATCCAACCAAAGTGAAGGGCAGTGCCAACCAGACATGGGCCATGGACCGATCGGCCAGAGACCCCATCATCCAGAACACGATTTCATTTGCGGCAAACGGGTTGGGTGACAAGTTCAACACCAGTGACGTGAGTGCCGCCGCAAGCGCCGAGACGGCAATTCCCGCCAGGATCAAGGTCAGCGATGTGCCCCGTGGTCCGGCCAACGCCATCACCAGCAACACCCCCAATAGTGCGCCGGTCAATGCCGCCAGCGGCAAGCCAAAGGCGAAGGCAGTCGAAAGGCCGGTATGAATGGCAAGGACCGCGCCAAGCGCCGCAGTCCCCGACACGCCAATAAGTCCGGGCTCAGCCAGTGGATTGCGCAGATACCCCTGCATCGCGGCCCCGGCCAGCCCGAGACTGGCGCCAATGAACGAAGCGAGCAAGGCGCGCGGCAGACGAATTTCCCGCATGACCAGCGTCAGCGGCCCACCGTCGCCGACAAAGAGCGCGGTCAGGCTTTCGCCTATGCCGATATCGGCCGGCCCCGTCAGCAGGGACGTTACAAACAACCCCACCAAGGTCATAACAAGAAGAAGGGTTAGACGGCTCACGGCTTTGCTCCGCTCAGGGTTTCGCGGGCCGCCACGAGGTTTTCAATCGCGCGCAGCACATAAGGTGTGCCGCAGACCCAGTCATGGTCGGTCATGGTGGCCCCGGCATGGTTGACGCGCAGCTTTTGTACCACCGGATGATCCAGAATGCCCTCGGATCGCGACGCACCCGGATATGGGCGTGCGGCAATCACGATCTCCGGTTCGGTCAGTGCCAGCACCTCAAGGGGAAGTTTCTCACCTGCCTCATACCCGGCTTCGCTGGCAGCGTTTGAAAACCCGGCCGCGAGCAGGATTTGACCTGCAAGCGTGTTGTCGCCGGACGTATAGCCGTTGGCGTAGTAAAGGATCGCGCGGGGATTGTGTTCGACCTCGGCGGTCAACACTTTGAGCCATGCATCAAAATCCGCCAACATGATCGCCGCGGCGCCTTGACGTTGCAGGACTTCACCCATCTGCGTAATCCGCGCGCCCACATCGTCCAGTGAGTAGGTCGGTTCGAACACGGCAACCGGAACGCCAAGCCGCCGCAACATATCCACCGTTGCGCGTGTCGAATAGGCTCCCGCAATCACCAGATCAGGCTGCATGAGATAAATCTCTTCGGCCAGCCCGTGATTGATCACATACTGCTCGGCCTCAACTGTCATTGCAGACGCGCGTGGATCCTTGGCGAGATAGGACACTGAATAAAGCTGATCCGGCCCCGCCAGAAGCATGGCGAGCTGGTCGGTGCAGAGGTTTATCGACACCACGCGAACCGGTTGAGCCACGGCAAACCCGACCCAACCGATCAAAGCGCAGAGTGCGAAGACCCCCACTCGCATCCTCAGAACGCCGCCCGCAGCCCGACATAGGCCGTGCGGCCCCGCGTGGCATAGCCCCAGGTATCGGAATACTCTTCGTCAAACAGGTTGGTGATACGACCGGTCAATTGCACCGTGTCAGTCAGATCGTATTGTGCGGCGACGTCCACCGTCACATAATCCGGCAACTCGGCAAGTTCGTAGCTGCTGAAAAACTGAGTGTCATAGTTCCCCGCGATATAGCGCAGATCCGCAGTGACGCTGCCACGACCCTGCATGAATTGCTGAGTCGCGCCCAACCACAACTCGTGTCGCGGGCGACGGACTTCGACCGTGCCATCCGCATTCTTCGCGTGCAGATAGGTATAGCTCAACTGCAGCTCAAGCGTATCGGTGGCCTGCAGATTGCCGCTGATTTCGATACCTTGCCGGCGGCTCTTTTCGCTTTCATTGATAAAGACAGAATTGCCAGTGGTAGGGTCAAATATTGATACGATTTCATCTGTGAGATTCGCGTGGAAATAAGTGACATCCACCAGCCCGCGATCTCCCCAGAATGGGACTTCGACACCAAAATCGATGCTTTGGTTCTTTTCCGGCTTTAGACTGGTGTTGCCGACAAAACCAAAGGTATCCGCGAAGAGTTCAAAATAGGTGGGATTGACTGACCCCGTCCCGGCCGACGCATGCAACCGCACACCGCTGCCGACAAAGGTGTAGGACCCGGCCAGAATCCACAACAGGTCATCCTCAAAGACCTTGTTGTCGTCATAGCGCAGCCCTGCCTGCAGGTTCAGGCCATTGTCCAATGTTCCGCGATACTCCATCGCCACCGAATTGGTCTCGCGCTCGTATTCCGGGTTGCTCGAGGAACTGTCTTGTTCCCATTCGGCCATGATATTCAGCAGGTGATTGGTAGAGGCGACTGCATAGCCGTCCAGCCCATAGCTCAGCAGGTATTTCGCGGCTGAACGATCCGCTTTGGTGGGCGTGGCACCATTTGTGCTTTGTTCGTATTCCGACCCTTCAAAGGTCAGCCGATGCACCAATCGTCCGTCCAAGGCTTCGTATTCCGCAAACAGGCTGCCAGACCGTTCCTTGCGTTCCGAGGTCTGGTTGGGATCGTCGATCACATATTCGTCTGCCGTGCTGGCGACATAGCTTGTCGTGTCAAACGCAAACTTCTCGTTTGACGCACGCAAGGTGAATCCCAACGTCAACCGATCCGTCACGTTGTAGTCGCCGGTCAAGTTCAGGGTGGATCGCCGTGTTCCGTCAAGTTCACCGTCGCTGCCAGAAAAATCATATCCGTCGTCGTCCAGACGCGACACGCCAAAGGCCAGGCCGCCCCGGTCAGACCGGACCGAAAACCGTGCCGAGGCGGCATAGCCGTCGCCGATTTCAACCGACCCGCCGTATTCAGTGCCTGTTGCACCCCGTTTGGTGATGATGTTGACCACACCGGCCGAGGCATTGCTGCCATAGAACACGGATTGCGGCCCGCGCAGAACTTCTATCCGTTCGATATTTGCGGTGTCCAGACCGGAGAGGATATATTCGCTGTCGCCAGCAGAGAGTTGCACCCCATCAACCATGATCAGCGTGTGATTGGCCTCAGCGCCGCGGATACGGACCTGCGTGAAGTTGTTTCCCGTCCCGCTGACCGCAAGGCCGGGAACCGCGCGAAGCGCATCCTGAACCGTCAGGATACCACGATCTTCGATGTCTTGGGCGGTCAGCACCGAGGCCGATTGCCCATAGCGTCGCTCTTCGATCGGGCTGAAACCGCCGGACACTATGATCTCGTCAAGCTCATATGGTGTCTGAGCCAGCGCCGGGCCTGCAGATACGGCGGAAATGGCTACGCAAGCCATGCGGATGGTACGGGTCATTCTTTCCCCTCTCGTTCAACCGGGAAACCGGTTGCACTACGTCAATATGTCGTATGAGGGATGGTTAACCCCCGCAGACGGTGAAGCCACCACAGCGGAAGAACCGCAGCCGAAACGCCCCTCGCGTTCAGACAGGGTGATCACCTCGGCAGGTTTCCTGACTCGCGGGTCAATGCTCAGCCGGACCTTCCCATCACGCAAAGCGTAACAGTGGTGTATACCGGCTTCGCTCACCGCTCACAGTTGCGGGGGCAGTCACGGATTTGGTGCCAATGTCGGCGGCACCGCACCGTGTTCCCTATTATCCGGACAACAGGTTGCCCGGACCGAAGCATCGAAACGGTTAACGCGATTTTAATATCTTGTGAAGAGCGTAATTCAGGGAACCTGATCGGTTTGACCATGCGCATCGAAACTGGCTTTGTTTGGCTCGAACCTGGCGTCCGGTGGCGAGGTAGCCATCTTGGCGACGTCATGGCGGGTTCGAATTTACCGGAATCCGACCCGCCGGATGCCGGGAGTGACGACAAGCGGGAATGGTCTAGCCAGAAATGAACGCGGTTTCAGCAGGCGCAACAATCACTGGCTCTTTCCGAATCTTGCAGGAAGGCTATATAAGCCATGAACATTGAGACAAATTCACGAAAACCGGACCCTCTGCCGCAATGACACAAGTGCCCGTAACGCTGTCGGACAAGACGGATGACGATTCAGACACGTCAATCCTTCTTGAAACGCGCCCAAAGACCAAGCGCCCTCCGCTGTACAAGGTGCTCTTGCTGAACGACGATTATACTCCGATGGAGTTTGTCGTGCATGTGCTCGAGCGGTTTTTCGGGCTTAACCATGCGCAGGCTTTTGAAATCATGCTGACGGTGCACAAGAAAGGTGTCGCCGTTGTTGGTGTGTTCAGCCACGAAATCGCAGAAACCAAGGTAGGTCAGGTCATGGACTTTGCCCGCCGCCATCAGCACCCTTTGCAGTGCACGATGGAAAAGGAAGACTAGGCCGCATCAATGTCCGCCCGGCTGCCTCTGGCGATTGATTCAGGTGGACTTGATCTGCCTGCGACCGGCGTGGTGTCGGTCTTGCATCCGGTTGCGATGACGGATTTGTCTGCGCTGCCTGCTGACCGGATCAAAGTCGTTCAGCCGTTCAAACCGGATTTCGACCATTTCCAGTCTTTGGGGTATTCCTGCGCTGCGTTCAGCGATGCGCCATGCGGGGCCGCACTCGTATGCCTGCCTCGCGCCAAGGCGCTGGCCCGTTCCCTGATCGCAAGCGCCTGCCAGCGCAACACCGGGCCTGTCATCATCGACGGAACCAAAACCGACGGTATCGACAGCATGCTCAAAGAGTGTCGCAAGCGCGTGGATGTATTCGGACCGGTGGCCAAATCACATGGCAAACTCTTTTGGTTTGATGCCAATCCGGAGGCATTTGCAGACTGGCAAGCCAGCCCGCAAACCATCGGTGATTTTGTCACTGCACCGGGTGTGTTCTCTGCCGACGGAGTCGATCCGGCGTCGGAGCTTCTTGGGCGCGCATTGCCAGAAAAGATGGGAAAACACGTCGCCGATCTGGGCGCCGGCTGGGGGTATCTTGCGGCACAGGTTCTGACGAGGAACGGGGTAGAACGGCTGGATCTTGTTGAGGCAGATGCCATTGCCCTGGAGTGCGCCCGCCAGAATGTTTCCGACCCCCGTGCCCGATTTCATTGGGCAGATGCCACCCGTTGGGCACCAGAAGAGCGTGTCGATACAATCATCATGAATCCGCCCTTTCACATGGGCCGCACCGCCGATCCGTCGCTGGGGCGCGCCTTTGTTACGGCTGCTGCGCGGATGCTGAAGCCGTCGGGGCATCTCTGGATGGTGGCCAATCGGCACCTACCCTATGAACGCACACTGGACGAGTGTTTCGCCAAGGTCGAGGACGCGGGTGGTGACAACCGGTTCAAGATCTTCCACGCCGTCCGCCCAAAGCCCACTGGTAAACCTACGCCCAACCGCACACGGCGCTGATCCGCGCCATTTCCATGCACGAGGAGTGTTTCCATGTCCTTTTCCATCGCCGGCAAGACCGCCATTGTCACCGGAGCGGCCAATGGCATCGGTCTGGCCATAGGACGTCAGTTTGTCGAAAAGGGCGCAAACGTCATGTTCGCCGACATGGACGAAAAGCGGCTCAAGAACGAATTGGGGGAACAGGTTGACGATAGTAATGTCCGGTATTTCGCCGGAGATTTGCGCGAACGCCTGACCATTGCCAACCTAGTTTCGGCAACTCTGGACGCGTTCGATGAAATCGACATCTTGGTCAATGGATCACGGCAGGTTGTTCCTTCGAATCCGCTGGATCCGGATGATGATTCAGTCATCAGCCTGCTCAACCAGAACCTGATGCCAGCCTTTCGACTGACCCAATTGGTGGCGCGCAGAATGATCAAGCAATCCGATTCTGAAAGTGAGAAACAAGCAGGTTCGATCATCAACCTCAGTTCGATTGCCGCCCGTCGCACCCACCCCGATCTGCTGGCTTATTCGGTCAGTTCTGCCGCGTTGGACCAGATGACACGATCTATGGCGGTGGCGCTGGCCCCAAACCGGATACGGGTCAACGCGGTGGCCTTTGGATCGGTGATGAGCGCATCGCTGAAATCGATCCTAAAGGAACATCGTGACTATCGACAGGACATCGAATCCCATACGCCACTGGCACGGGTTGCGGCCCCCGGTGAAGTCGCCGACGCGGTGCAATTCCTGGCCTCGGACGGGTCCGGTTTTATGACCGGTCAGGTGATCACTGTGGACGGCGGGCGAACCCTTCTTGATCCGGTCGCGGCCCCCGCCCATTGAGCGTAGGTAAGGATGCGAGGGGCCAGCCCCTCGCGCTCCCCGGGATATTTTCAGCAAGAAAAAGGCAGGACATAGGATGAGTGAGGACATGTTGGCGCAAAAGTCAGAGGCCGCAGCCTGGTTCCGCCAACTGCGCGACAAAATTGTCGCCGCGTTTGAAGCCTTGGAAGACAGTCCTGTTCAGGGGCCGTTGACCGACACAGACGCAGGCCGATTTGAAGTCAAGGAAACAACGCGCGCCTCTGACGATGGATCGGATGCCGGTGGCGGATTGATGAGCGTGATGCGAGGTGGGCGCGTATTCGAGAAGGTCGGCGTTAACGTGTCCACGGTCTATGGCACGCTGGGTGCGCGCGCGCAGGCGGCGATGGCCGCGCGCAAGGGGTTGCCCGGTATGGCCGACGACCCGCGTTTCTGGGCATCTGGAATCTCGCTGGTCGCGCATATGCAGAACCCGCATGTGCCTGCGGTCCACATGAACACGCGCATGTTCTGGACCCCGCACGGGTGGTGGTTCGGTGGCGGGTCCGATTTGAACCCGTGTATTGAATACGACGAAGATACAGCACATTTTCACGCCACCCAAAAGGAACATCTCGATCCGCATGGGTTGGCCCATTACCCGAGGCTCAAAGAGTGGGCGGACAGTTACTTTTATATTCCGCACCGGGGACGTGCACGAGGTGTTGGTGGGATCTTTATGGATGACTATTGCACCGGCGACTGGGCTGCAGATTTTGCGCTGACCCAGGATATTGGGCGCGCGTTCCTGCTCGCCTATGTGCCGCTGGTCGAAAGGCGCAAGGACCAGGCGTGGGACGAGACCGACAAGGACGCCCAGCTCATTCACCGTGGGCTCTATGCAGAATACAATCTCGTTTATGACAGAGGCACAAAATTCGGATTGGAAACCGGGCATGATGCCAATGCGGTATTGATGAGCTTGCCGCCGCTGGCAAAGTGGGTTTGACGCGATTTTACGCATCATAGGGTTGAAATCTGCTGCGGATCATCTTTGATATTGAGTAACCCCAAAGCAATAGCCCGCGCGCCACTGCGCCGGTTCATATTGAATGTAGATAAATGAGCACTGACCCCTATGCCGCACTTGGCCTGACCAAGTCGGCAACTACTGACGAGATCAAGAAAGCGTATCGCAAGATCGCGCGGGATCATCATCCGGATCTCAACCCGGACGATGCGGCCTCCGAAGCCAAATTCAAGGCGGCCTCGGCGGCATATGATCTGTTGAAAGACTCCGAAACCCGCGCCCGGTTCGACCGGGGGGAAATCGACGCAAGCGGTCAGGAACAGCAACAGCGCCAGTATTACAGGGATTTTGCCGACAGTGGTGACAACCGATACCGACGCGGGCCGAACCCCGGTGATTTCGGCGACGCATCGGATATTTTCTCTGAGTTCATGCGCGCACGCGGACACCCCGGTGGCGGGTTTGGTGATTTCAATGCGCGTGGACAAGATGCTCGCTATGCCCTTGAGGTTGATTTCCTCACTGCGGTGAATGGCGGCAAGACCCGGATCACGCTGCCTGACGGTCAGGGCCTTGGGGTCGCGATTCCGCAAGGCACGCAAGACGGCCAAACCATCCGCTTGCGCGGCAAGGGCAGCCCTGGGTTCGGGGATGGACCGGCGGGGGATGCGCTGGTGACGTTGTCGGTGCGCGAACATCGGCTCTTTCGGCGCGATGGCAATGACATTGTACTGACGCTGCCGATTACGGTGGACGAGGCCGTTCTGGGTGCCAAGGTTGCGACACCTACGATTGACGGGTCGGTGAACCTGAGCATCCCCAAGGGTGCCAGCAGCGGTCAGGTGCTTCGGCTGCGCGGCCGTGGCGTCAAGCCGGTCAAAGGCACAGCGGGTGATCAACGTGTGGAACTTTCGATCGTGATGCCGCCAGAGATTGACGACGAACTTGCACGCTTCATGGAAACCTGGCGCGATACGCACCGCTATGATCCACGAAAAGGGATGAGTTCATGACCATCCATTATAGCGAAACCGAAGTCATCACGGCTATTGGCAATCTGACCCAATCGCGGCTGACGCGGTTTGTTCAGGCGGAGATCGTTGTGCCGGTGCAATCAAGTTCTGGCCCGGTGTTTGGTGAGATTGATCTCGCACGGTTGAATCTGCTGTGCGAACTGACTGACGATTTTGATCTCGACGAAGACTCTCTGGCAGTGATCATTTCACTGATCGACCAGTTGCACACGACCCGCAGTGATCTGCGCAGCTTGCTGGCTGCTTTGGAGAACGAGGCCCAGGACGTACGCGAACGGGTCGCGGCGGCCTGGACGTCGGGACGCGACGATCAGGCCTGACCCGATCTGTTGCCCAAGGGTGCCCGTATCAAGAATGCGCTGCTCGGCCATGCGCAATCCGGACACGGGCGACACCGGTGTGTTCGAAAAATACTCTAACTTTTGAGTTTCCAACCGGATTGTGGCGGCAGGAACGCTTCGACCGCTGCGGATGCAATGACGATTGTGTTCCCTGCCGGGTTCTCGACATTCAGCCCACCTTTGACCGCGCGAACTTCGGCGTGGCCTCTTGGCAGTTTGGCTGCAAGGATGGCGACGTCGACCTTGTCGGGATCCTGTACGCCCACGGTCACCTGAACCCGCATCGCGTCGGTGCTCAGATCCAGAGAGGCAAAAATCGGCAAGGCGGAATGGCGAACGGCGTCGTCGATCGCACGGGCGGCGGCCTTGGTATAGTCCATCCCGTATTGATCGTTGCCCATGCCCATTTCAATGATCATCCGTTGCTCAGCCATCGGCGCGCTCCATGTCAAAGGCGACGGAAATGGCGGCATTGGCGATGACCGTCGGGTTGCCATCGTTGTCAGGGCGCACAATATCGAGACCACCCTGGCCTACCGTGACCGTTGGCTGCCCATAGGGGAACACGGCAAGGATGGAGTCGGCATCAACCTCATCCGGTTTCTGAACGCCGATCTCGACTGTGATCTTCATCGCTTCCTTGGGAAAGCCGAACAACTCGGCCATGTTGATCGAGTTGTGCCAAAGGGCATCCTTAACCGCCCGTCGTGCCGCTTCGGTGTAGTCGCCACGCCGTAGCGAGGTACCCATTCCGAATTCAGTCAGCATCCGCTTCATCCCGCTCTCCTATCAATTTCCAAGTGACTTGTTGCAACCGTAAAGATCGCGCGCAAGCCTGCATTGCAGGTAGATCAAAGTGCGCTGCGCTGCGTCAGGGCTGCAGGGACAATTTGGTTTTTTCCCAGATCAGCCCCAATTCAGATAGATGTACCGCCATCGCGGCAGGATCGTCACCCTTTGCGGCGGACTGTATCGCTCTGAGGTTTTGCTGCATCGCGGTCGCTCCAAATATCGCGGCGCTTCCGGCGACCTGATGGCAGCGGCGTTCGATCTGAGCATTGCTCAGTTTGCCGTTCTTTGAAAGCTCTGCAATCAGAACCTTGCTCTCGGTGATGAATTTTCCAACCAGCTTTTCATAGGCCTCTTCACCAAAGGTCACACGCGTCTGGTGGTGATGATCTGCATCCGACCAAGGGGCATTTTCTGTGCGCTCGGCGACCGAATATCGCCCCGTGATCTCGGCCAGTGCTGAATCAGACAAGGGTTTGGTCAGGACACCATCCATCCCATCCTTGAGGAACGCTGCCTGCTCTTCGGCCATGGCATTCGCGGTGATCGCCACGATCGGTGTTTCCGCAGACTTGCCACCACCGTTTCGAATGGCTCGTGTCGCGGCGCGACCGTCCATGACCGGCATGCTGATATCCATGAGGATCAGGTCAAACCGTGTCTTATCCGCCAGTGTGGCACCCGCCCTACCGTCATGCGCTTCGGTGATCTTATGTCCGGCAGCTTGCAGCATTTCGCAGGCGACCACACGATTGATTTCGTTGTCCTCGACCACCAGAATGTTTAGCCCAATGGTGCTGGTTGGCAGGTCATTCGTCTGTTCTCGCGTCGTGGATTCAGCGATTGGATCAGTAGATCGTACCGGGATCCGGACCCAGAACGCCGCGCCCAAACCATCGGGTTCATCAAGCCCGATATCGCCGCCCATCGCGGTTGCAAAGCGTTTGGCAATGCTGAGCCCCAGACCGGTCCCGCCAAATTCCCGATCATAGGCGGTGTTGCCGGTCACGAAATCGTCGAATACCGTCGCGCGCAGCTCTGATGCGATCCCGATCCCGGTGTCCCGAACACGAAACAATACCTCGTGCCCTCCCTCATCGGTGTGCAAGGTCTCTGCCGTGATCGACACATGACCGTCATGGGTGAATTTCACCGCATTCGCGATCAGGTTCTGCAAAATGTGCAGCAAGCGGTCGGGATCGGATTCGACCCAGGGCATCGGTTCGCCGATCCATCGCCAACTCAATGTAGTGCCCTTTGTGGCGGCGATCGCCGACTGGCTGTCGATCAGATCCCTGACCAGTCGATCCAGATGTGTCGGGACATGATCGACACGCAGATGCCCGGTATCGTATCGCGTGATATCCAGTACATCCGAGACGTGCCGCAAAAGCAGTTCTCCTGATTTCTCCATGTTCTCGGCAATACGCTTTTGCCGACCATCCAGCTTTGTCGCATGCAACAGCGATAGGTTTCCCAATAACCCGTTCAGCGGCGTGCGGATCTCATGACTCATTGTGGCAAGGAACTCGGTCTTGGTGCGTTCCCCCGCAAGAGCCTGATCGCGTGCTTGAACCAGTTCAGTCTCCGCGCGGACCTGCGCCGAAATTTCCCGCAGGAAGATGATAAAGATGTGGCCGTCCTCGGTATGCGCCACCTGTACCGCAACTTCTGCCGGAAACCGATCTCCATTGCGGCGCATGCCCTGCAGCTCCATACGTCCACGACTCGCGAAACGTGGATTTTCACCTTCACGATAGCGTCTTAGCTGGTCAAGAAATCCGCTGCGAAGTTCCGGCGGGCAAGTGGTTTTCAAGAGATTCTTACCGATGACACCGGCAGCGGGATGATCAAATATGATCTCTGCAGCCCGGTTGAATTCGAGAATTCCTCCCTTGGCATCACATACAATTACCGCGTCAAGTGACGTGGAAATGATGGTGTTCAATCGGTTTGCCGTTTGCACCATGGCCTTCTGGCGCAATACTTTCTGCTTATTCAGGCGAAACAGATGAACGACAGACAACGCCAGTGCAACGATCAAACCGATGGCCACCACGGCCAAACGAAACAATGTAACCGCAACGTCCTTTCTCCGTTCTTCGGCAGTTTTCGAGAATTCAGAAAGACCCGCACTCGCGAGCTTACGCATGTTCTGGCGAATGTTTCGCGCGTCGGCAGAAATCACGGCCAAGGATGCGCGCAACGTTTCGTCATCTCCATCGATTAATGGAACCGTACGGTCAAGAAACCCCTGCGCGGCCTTGAGCGCAGTGCGATAGTCCTCGCTTTCAACTAAAGCCGA
Organism: Sedimentitalea sp.; assembly: GCF_039973035.1. Classification (NCBI taxonomy): domain Bacteria; kingdom Pseudomonadati; phylum Pseudomonadota; class Alphaproteobacteria; order Rhodobacterales; family Paracoccaceae; genus Sedimentitalea; species Sedimentitalea sp. The sequence continues at coordinate 51,660 of NZ_JBDWLR010000095.1, read as the reverse complement.
GGCTGACGGTGCTTCTTTGAGCGTCGCCATCCTGCTGTAAAAGATGTCGAATCGACGCGTCAGATCGTTCAGATCTGATGTTTCATGCAACCGAGTCCGATCAACCTCGACGAGCATGCCCAAATACTCGACTTCGCTCTGTGTGACCGTCCACTGCAAGTTGTCGGAGTTGGCTGTTTCAAGGAGTCGGAGGTCTCTCACCACGCGAATGGACATCAACGCGATGATGCATAAAGCAACAAGACCGGCCATGATCCCGAAGGTCAGACCGGCCCTGAAGCGTCCGTGAGTGGTGTTGGACAAGGGTAAATTCCGTTAGATGATGCCAATGCGATGCGGGCCGCTTTACTGGACTACCTCGATTCTGTCGAGTTGCCAGATACTGCGTGTGTAAATCTGCTCCGACTTGTACGCGACGTCAGTGTCAAATGGGTAGACGATCCAAAGGGGTCCCTTGTTTCGCAAGGGCATCTGCTCTCCATTCAACTCATAGGCGATAATTGGGCCGCCTTCGACGGCATCCGTTACCGGAATTTCGACCACATAATCATTGATTGCCTTAGCGCGGAGCGTGCCCGAACTGACGCCAAGCGCCTTGGTTAGAGCGGCAAGAGATACGCCCCTCAGATGCTGTATCCCATCGGTCCAAATCGTCGTAGTCTCGATCACGGTGCTGTCAATTGCCTCAAGCATGGCGAGGTCAAATTGTGCGGTTTCGCCCGCATTGGTTTTAGAGATTGCTCCGGAAACCGTCAGCAGCACGGTGCCTTTGGGTTTCTCGAGACCGTTTGCGTTGGCTCCGGCCGTGGCAATGATCACACCCACCAGAAAGGCCGTGATGGCTTTCCAGAATTGATGGATCATGCTGTGTCTCCTCAAATGGTTCGGAACATTATCGCCCGGAACGGATTGAGTTTGCACGAAAGATAATGGATAGAGAACTACCCCTTGGGATAGGTTTTTAGCGAACCATCTTGGCGACTGGCAGGAAATCGCGCGTCAGTCTCAATGGGTTTACCAAGTGTGCTTCACGAGATCAGCTTCACGCAACAGAACGGCAATGGCCTAAACGGAAGAGTTTGATGTGGATTTGCCACAAAATTGACAGCTTCAATATCTAGCAAGGGTTCGAACCAAGGGAGACAACGCAATGCGGGTTCTGATTGCGGATGATCACGAACTGATGCGCGACGCACTCGTTCTGTTCCTGCAGAACGCGGGTGGTATTGATGCCAATACCGCCGGTACCGTCGACGAAGCCTGCGACCGCATTGAAAAGGACGAGCCGTACGATCTCATTATGCTTGATTTCAATATGCCCGGAATGAACGGCCTGGCCGGCCTGACGCGCACCATGAAGATGGGTAGTGGTCAGCGCGTGGCATTGATATCGGGCGAGGCGACACGCGAAATCGCGGAGCAAGCGCTTGGTGTCGGCGCGGCCGGATTCATCTCCAAATCCATGCCTGCGAAATCGATGGTGAACGCCGTGCGTTTCATGGCAATCGGCGAACAATATGCCCCGGTCGAATTCATGACCACACCCGACGTTCCGTCTAGCAACCCACTCGCGGACAAGCTGTCCCGACGGGAAATGCAGATGCTCAAGGGGTTGACCGAAGGCAAGACCAACAAGGAAATTGCCCGGACCCTGAATATTCAGGAACCCACGGTAAAGCTGCACATGAAGAACCTTTATCGAAAAATCGGTGCCGCCAACCGAACACGTGCGGCGTTGATTGCACGCGAAGCAGGGCTGTGCTGACACGCTTGGCGTTCGGTCAGGATTCAGGGCACCGTGGGACGACCGCCGAGATCACCCTTGGCCATGGTTTACAGACCCTGACCGGGATATTATTGCAGCCGTATCTGACGATCACAGATTGCTTGAAGAACACGCAGATGCACCTGCAAGCCTCGCTTCAATGATGACGGTGGGGCGCACTCTGGACGGTGCTGAGGTCCGGCAGTTAACCCTTCGAGGCGGCGGTCTGACGGCAACTGTCTTGACCTATGGTGCGACCTTACAATCCCTGCGATGTGACGGTCTGCCCCGTTCTCTGGTTCTCGGCAGCCCCGACTTTGCGGCCTATCTGGTCGATATGCAGCACTTTGGGGCGATCGTCGGTCCAGTCGCGAACCGTATCGCAGGCGGCCGCTTTGAGTTGGACGGCACGATACACGAGCTTGACCGGAACGAGCACGGGAAAAATACCCTGCATGGCGGATCTACGGGTTTTCACACACGTGTCTGGGAAGTGTCCGATCACGGCCATGCGCATTGCACTCTGACGATCGTACAAAACAACGGGTTGGGCGGCTTTCCCGGTGATCTAGACGTGAAGGTACGCTACCGCCTTGAAGATGATCGGACGCTGCGCATCGACATCACGGGCGAGGCAAAATCGGTCGCGCTGTTCAATCCAGCGTTCCACGGCTACTGGAATCTTGATGGCAGCACCGATCTGTCTGGCCACGCTCTCGAAATCGCGGCGGACAATTACTTACCTCTGGACAGTGACCAAATTCCCAAAGGTACGCCACAGCCCGTTCATGGCACGCCGTTTGACTATCGCCGCCCGCGCGTTCCAGATTCCACGCTTGACCATAATTTCTGCCTTTCCGCCCGGCGTGGCCCTCTGCGCGAGGTTGCGCGGGTTACTGCATCTGGCCACCGTCTTACACTGGAAACGACAGAGCCGGGACTACAGGTCTATGCTGCGGGTCAAACCAATTCTGGCGACTGGCGTGGTCATGGTGGCGTTCCATACGGACTCAATGCCGGGATCGCTCTGGAACCGCAGCATTGGCCGAACGCCCCGAACCGACCTGACTTTACCTCTGCTCGGATCGATGCAGGGCAACGCATCACTCAGACCTCACGCTTTCGCATAGCCATGCGTGACAGTTGATACGAGGTTGCAGCGTTAAGAAGGATTGATGGGTGATGTACCGAGTCGAATCGTCATGATTGCGCTCATCTCCTCCATTCCCCGTCGCGTCGATTTGGCCCATCGGAGAAATCTGAAGCTCGGGCTGCAAACGAGTCAGCGCCTGCACTGAGCAGTCGCCAGCGCTCAGATACTTTCGCCCAATGCCATGTAAAGCAGAACCCGGTTGTTGAGCAGAGCCGCCTCGGTCTCGATCACATTCACCTGACGTTCAAGCTGGAACTGTTGCAGGATCAGCAGGCCGGTCATGTCGATCGTGCCCTGCACATACCGATCATTTGCGAATTCCAGTGCTTCGTTTGCGTCTTTCAGCGACTCGCGCCAGTTTGCCAATTCGGATCGAAGCGTCTTTTCATTCGCCAGTGCGGTTTCGACCTCGTTGAAGGCCTCAAGCACCGTCTGCCCATATTCCGCGACCGCCGCCGACTGTTTTGCCGACATCCTCACCACGTCGGCCTGCAATGCACCGCCGGCGAAAATGGGTTGGAGCAAATTGACGCCGATCCGCAGGAATTCAGGACCGGTGCCCAGCAGCGCCAGTTCAGGGTCGAGCAATTTACCACCAGCAGCGCTAAGCGAAATGCCCGGCAACCGGGCGAGCTTTGCGGTTTCCGATTTATAGAATGCGGCGATCACCTTGTTGCGGGCGGCGATCACATCTGGCCGGCGATCAAGCAGCGAGAGCGGCAGGCCTGAGGCAGGCAAGCTTGACGGCATCCTGGGAAAACTGGAGGCTGGTTTCAACTTGAGCGACGGATAGCGGCCCACGAGCACTTCGAGGCTGCCGATTGCCTGGTTTTGCGAGGTGCGGATCTGGCTGGTTGCGGCCTTGGCGGCGGCCACGCGGGACCGCGCCTGAACTACGTCGAAATCTGATACCTGACCGGCTGCGGCCTTCTTATCGGTAAGATCCAGTAGGTTGGAATAGACGGTGGTGGCCTGTTGGCTGACGGCGATCAGCCGCGCCAGTTCTATATTGGCAATCCAGCTGCGTGCCACGGTTGCTGCAATGGATTGCTGGAGATAGCGGGCGTCCTCGGCAATGGCTCTGGCCAATGCGGCGCTGGCCGATTTGTTGGCGCGCAATTTGCCCCACACGTCCAGCTCCCATGACGCGGCGATTGCACCTCCTTCAAGCGTGTTGATCCGGTCACGTTCCGTCAATTCAGATCGCTGGCTCCCGAGCCCAAGGCCGACCTGCGGCAGAATGGGCGCGCCCGCGATCACGACAGTTTGCAGGGCGGCCTCGACACGGGCAGCAGCAGCAACAAGATCGCGGTTGTTTTCCAAACCTTCTCTGACAAGGCTGGTCATGTTGGGATCGCGAAAACTGGCGACCCAGTTGCCCTTGACCGCCGATGTCGCAGCGCCCGATGTGGACCATGCCGCCGGGATCGCCGTCCCGGCAGGCAGCGCGTCATCAAGTATTGCGGTATCTGTCGGCACCGGTTGGAGCTCGCACGCGGCGAGCGCCAGAATACCGGAAACGGCGCCGATCAACCTCTTCGGTACGTTGTTTGCAACGAAATTCATACGGTTCCCCAAGAGAGTTCTAGATCGGCAGCGGATAAACCCAACGGGCCCATGTATAGGTCCGCAACGAGATTTGGCCCAGCCATGTAAAAGGATTGTCGCTGGTCAGGATCAGAGTGGCGCCACCGACCCCGATACCCAACCGAACTGTTGGGTCATCCAGTGTGATCTTGACCGGCAACCGGGCCTCTGTGTGCAAGGGAATGTCCGGAAACAGCGGCAGGTTTCCAGAAGGCGTGTATTGCCCCCGGCGACTCGCATACCAGATTTCTTCCACCTTGCCGCTGAAATGCTTGCCCGGATAGGTGTTGATCGCCACCACGACGGGTTGGCCAGGGCGCACATTCATCAGGTTTTCCTGACGGTAGGCGGCAATCAGATATGGGTCCTTGTCGATGATGAGGCTGGCAATCGCACCAACGCGCAGTTGACCCGACACCATGCCTTCCTGCACCTGAAGGTTGACGATCACGCCGTCATTCGGTGCCTTCATCTCGGTGTGGGCGAGATAGTATTGCGCCTGTTCCAGCGCAGCTTCGGCCTGAATCACCGCCGTGTTCACACCATCGATTTGCGATGCATAGGCAAGCTCGGCGCGCTTTTGGGATTCCTGCGCCTCTGCAAGCGAGGCCTGCGCAGAGTTGACGCGCGAGGTCCATTCATCCGCCGATTCCTGTGAGCCGGCGCGTTGTGAGGCGAGGGTCGCAAAGCGGTCTTGTTGTACAGTCGCAAAGTCGAGATCGGATTGCGCACGTGTTACCGAGTCCTTGGCAACGGCGATATCGGCTTCGAGAATCTTGGCGTTTTGCTTGGCCGCGACAACGGCGGCCTGCGCAGACTGAACCTGAGATTTGTAGATGCTCTTGTCGAAAACGAACAGCACATCGCCTTTCTTGACCGGTTCATTCTCCTTTACGCGCACCTCTGTCACCAATGTGGGTTCGGGCAGTCGCGGGATCAGTTGCACAGTGTGGCGCACGACTCGCACATCGGTTGAAAACGGTGACTGCATTCTGGTCCCGACCAGCGGCACGATCAAAAGGTGAAGAAGGAAAAAGGCAGAGATCAAACCCCATGTCGGGGTAAAGCGCAGCCATTTGAACTTTAGAAATACGACCCAGATGAATGCCAGATAGACAAGCGTGATCGCTACAACACCAAGCATGTTCAGGCCTCCTGATCTTTGGTTGGCGTAACGGGCTGCTCGGGTTCTTCGTCCTTACCGTAGGCATACTTTTTCAACCGGGCCAGATCTTCCTTGATGGCTTCGCGCTCCTCGTCGGGGAAACGCCGGATATCTATGACTTCTGTTGGCTTAAACGCCCAGGTAAAGGCTTGAATCCACGGGACAACCGCCAGAAACCCTGTCCAGCCCATCGCATAGACGGCTTCGGCTTCGGGGTGATTTCGCGCGACCGCGATACGGCCCGGCAGGCCCAGCAACCACGAAAGTGCCGCCAATCCGCCAAACACACAAATCATGCCACAGCCAAACGCCACAAAGTCCCAGAAATAGTAGGAGTTATGAATTGCGGATAGTCCGCTTTCGGTGCTTTCCATCGTGTTCCTCGTTTGTGGCCCATCACATTTCTAACTCGCCAGAGACCCGGCGATGGTTGCAACCTGCGGAATTCACGTTGCCTTGTCGCAAGACGTTTGTCCTCGCGTTGATAGCGCTTGTCTGAGAATCTGGTAAGGGGCTGCTCGTGATAATATCCTTGTCGCCGCCAAAATTGCCGAAATTTCCAATGCGGTCAATTTAGTTTGGGGTGCAATTGGCTGCGTTGCACAGGGCCAGTGATTTTTGGGCCGCCCCTTTCACCGGGCCGTAAAGCTTCAGATCTCTCTGGTGGGCCGACGCGACGCTACAGGAAATGACTTAAGACATCCGGGGGAGGTCGCATTTGTCAGAGGACTGTTCCGCCGCGCCGTCCAACCGCACGGCGTGTACATCTCGACTATCGGCCCCGGTTGGGCAACGATCGTCTGTGTCGTCAATTCCGTGTATCTTGAGGAGAAAGGTCTGGTAGCGTGAGGCGGACTTGAACCGCCGACCCCAGCATTATGAGTGCTGTGCTCTAACCAACTGAGCTATCACGCCAGACCGTGCATGGCCCATTAACGGCGAGTCGGGCCGGTGTCAATCTGAACCATGACATCCGGCCAAAACTGTTTTCATGCCGCCACGTCAGGCATCCTTTTTGATCTCGACCTGATGCGGATAAGGGATCGAGATACCCTGGGCGTCAAACGCTTCTTTTACGCCCCGCGTCATCTGGAATTTGAGGTCCCAATAATCAGCGGCATTACACCAGATACGGGTTGTCAGATCGACCGAGCTGTCTCCCAGATTGGTCACCCGCACCCAGGGTTCCGGGTCTTTCAGAACGCGGTTGTCTGCGTTCACCTGATCCAGAATAATCTGCATCGCCTTGCCCGCGTCATCGCCATAGTCGATGCCAAAGACTAGATCGACGCGGCGGGTGTCGTGATGCGAGTAGTTCTGAATGATCGCGCCCCAGGCCTGTCCGTTGGGAACGATGATTTGCACATTGTCCGGCGTCGCCAGTTCGGTGAAAAACAGATTCAGGTCCACAACGGTGCCCGAAGTTCCTGCCACATCGACATATTGGCCCAGCTTGTAGGGACGGAAAAGGATCAGCATGAAGCCAGCGGCAAGGTCAGCGAGCGTACCCTGCAGTGCCAGACCGATGGCCAGAGTTGCGGCGCCCAGCATCGCGACGAGGCTTGTCGCCTGGATACCAAAGATGCCCAGGACCGCGACCAGCACCATGAGCAGGATGATCCACCGCACCATGCTTGCGGCGAAATTGCCCAAAGTCTTGTCGATTCGCGGATGGCGGTTCACGCGGTTTCGAACAAAGCTCGAAATACCGCCAGCAAAGATCCAACCCACAATCAGGACCACCAGCGCCTTGGCTGCATTGATTACCAGCGGTCCGAAGCCACCCAATTGTTCCATCATCTGTTCCAAGACACTCGCCCTCTTTTGTGATCAATCCTGATCACGCTTAAAGAAAAAGGGCCTGCCTAAGGCAAGCCCTTTCCATTCGCGCGAGTGGTATTTTTATTGCTTTTTGAGAGAGTCGCGAATTTCGACCAGCAATTCGATCTCGGTTGGCCCCGCAGGTTCTTCGGGTGCCTCTTCTTCGGGCTTTTCGGACATGGATTTGGCACGGTTCACGGCCTTGACCAAAAGGAATACTACAAAGGCGATGATAAGAAAGTTGATCACGGCCATTACAAAGCGGCCCCACGCAAATACTGCAGCGCCGGCTTCTTCGGCTTCGGTGATCGATGCAAAACTGCCTTCGCCCAACAGGATGTATTGACCGGCGAAATCGATACCACCCATGAACAGGCTGATGAACGGATTGATCAGGTCGGCAACCAGCGAGCCGACGATTGCGGTGAACGCTGCACCGATGATGATACCAACCGCCATGTCCATGACATTGCCCTTGGCGATAAAGTCTTTGAATTCCTGGATCACTATCATTTTCCCTAGAATGAAGATCAAATTGAAATCACATGTCTGCGATGAATTTGATTCATACTCGGTGACAACCCGTGCCGTCACGGGGAAAGCACGCCTTTTTCTCCCCGAAACACGAATCGAGGATAAAGCAAAATATAATGTCAGTGATCTTCAGGCGGTTCAGCCGGGCAATTGGCCGGTCAATACATAGCGCAGAACATCGACAACTTGGCCCGGCTCTTCGGCAACAGCGAGCGCGGCTGCATGCACTTCTTTCAGCGCATGCTGATGTTCGGGCGGGTTCAGAACGATCAGCGATTTTCCCAACGCCGCAGCATAGCCTGCATCAAAGGCCGCGTTCCACTGTTTGTATTTGTCGCCAAAGCGGACGACCACGACGTCGGCGTCCTCCAACCCCTTGCGGGTGCGGATCGCATTCACCATCGCACCTTTGTGGTCGTGCCAGTATTTGTTCGGCTCCGCCCCAAGTATCGCAACCCCGCAGTCGTCGCTGGCGCCGTGATCGGTGACCGGGCTGTCGAATGTCACGTCCAGATCGTCAGAGCCTTTGACGATCTGCTCGCGCCAATCTGTATGAATTTCTCCTGAAAGATATACTTTCAACGTCATGGTCGGGGCCTCCTGCTGTATCTGTCACAGACCTAACGCAGGCAGGGAACAGCGGCAATCCGCGATTCAGATGAACAGGCGTCAGGGCAGATATATGGTTTGCTGACGACTTGGCTGTGCTTTCCCATCGGTCCCTTCAGTCGCGCGCCTTCCGCACCTGCTCAGGAAACTTGAGCATTGCAGTTTATGTAAAGCTGTCCTATTCACGCCAGCGACATAGGTCGCTACGGCCCCAGCTGGGGCAAGCGGCAAGACAATCATCCGTCGGGGGGCCCTTTGGGCTGAGAGGTGCAGGCACCGACCCGTCGAACCTGATCCGGGCAATACCGGCGTAGGGAACGGGTAGATCGTGCGAAGAACGCACAGGCTCATTCTCACGTTGGTACGTCCGCAACATTGGAGACGTGCCTGTGACTGCCAAGACCCCGATTGCACTGACGATTGCAGGTTCTGATAGCGGTGGCGGTGCGGGCGTGCAGGCCGACCTCAAGGCGATGTCAGCGAACGGTGTCTATGGGGCGAGCGTCATAACCGCAGTGACGGCGCAGGACACAACGTCTGTGACGGCCGTGCATGAAGTCCCTTCGGAGATCGTCGCCGCACAAATCGACGCGGTTCTGTCTGATCTCAGCGTCGACGCCATTAAGATCGGGATGCTTTTTTCCGCGGCAAACATCGAAATCACCGCCGAACACCTGACGTCGTTTGAGGGTCCGGTCGTGGTCGACCCGGTGATGATCGCCAAATCCGGCGACACGCTTTTGCAGGACGCCGCTGTAGAGGCGATGATCCGCCATATCCTACCCCGAGCTGCTGTCTTGACGCCAAACCTGCCAGAAGCTGCGCGGTTGCTGGGCGAACCCGAGGCGCAATCGCCCTATGAAATGGCGGCGCAGGGGCAGCGCCTTGTCGCGATGGGGCCAGCGGCTGTTCTAATGAAGGGCGGCCATGCATCTGGTGCAAGCTGTGTCGACGTGCTGGTCAATGCAACGGGCGTCATCGCAACATGCGAGGCGCCCCGCGTGGAAACGCGCAATACACACGGAACAGGGTGCACCTATTCGGCCGCGATTGCAGCACAGCTTGCGCGCGGGCTTGACCTGAGCGCTGCCGTCACCACCGCACATACCTATCTTCAATCCGCGATCGCGGCGGCGGATGATCTATATATCGGAAGCGGACACGGACCGGTCCATCATTTTCACGGGCAATGGACATGACCAAGGTTGCGGTCATAGGGGCCGGTGTTGCCGGTCTTTGCGTGGCGCGGGCCTTGCTGGATCGTGGTGCAGAGGTCACCGTGATTGATCGCCACGCAGACGTTGGGCCACACGCCTGTTCGTGGTGGGCAGGTGGCATGCTTGCCCCGTTCTGCGAAGGGGAAAGCGCCGAGGAGCCGGTGGTTCGGCTTGGTTCCGAGGCTGCAGATTGGTGGGCGGAAAAAACGAGTGCCGTGCATCGTTGCGGTTCGCTTGTTGTGTCTCCGACCCGAGACAAAGCCGATCTTGCGCGATTTGCACGCCGAACCGGGGGATATCGCGAGGTCAAAGGTGCTGAGATCGCTGCGCTTGAACCGGATTTGGGAGATCGTTTCGCAAGCGGGCTGTTCTTTGAATCCGAGGCTCATCTGGCCCCGCGCGCGGCGCTTGCAACGTTGCGTTCCGGTCTTGTCGCTGATGGTGCCGCCTTTGTCCAAGATACCGCTGATCCAGATGAGTGCGCGAAACAGGGTCTGACGATCGATTGCCGTGGGTTTCAGGCAAAAGATGCGGTGACCGATCTGCGGGGCGTCAAGGGCGAGATGCTCGTCCTGTCCTGCCCTGATATCGAGTTGAATCGCCCGATCCGGATGCTGCACCCGCGTGTGCCGCTTTACATCGTGCCGCGAGGTGATGGCATTTTCATGCTCGGTGCGACGATGATCGAGGGCAAGGCAGGCAAATACGTAACCGCTCGCGCGATGCTTGAGTTGCTCAGCGCGGCCTATGCGCTGAACCCTGCGTTTGGCGAGGCCGAAGTGCTCGAAATCGGCGTCGACAGCCGCCCGGCATTTCCCGACAACATGCCGCGCATTCGACGAGACGGAAACCTGATCCGTGCGAACGGCCTGTTTCGACACGGGTTTCTTTTGGCCCCTGCCATGGCGCGGATGGTGGCCGAATTGATCTTTGACAACAAAACGCCGGAGGTGATGGATGAAGTTGCAGCTTAATGGCGCGCCGGTAGAGATGCAGGGGGCCACCCTGACTGATCTGCTCGAGGCGGAAGGGTTCGGTGGGGCCAAGGTCGCCACCGCAGTGAACGGCATGTTTGTGCCTGCCCCTCTCCGTGCAGGCCATGTTCTGAACGATGGTGACAGCATCGAAGTCCTCGCCCCCATGCAGGGCGGATAAGGCATGCGTAGTTTTTACGGCACAACGCTGGAAAATGGCTTCATGCTCGGAACGGCGCAATACCCGTCGCCGGCAATCCTGGCCGAGGCGTTCAAACGCAGCGCCGCAAGCGTGGCCACCGTATCTTTGCGTCGCGAAAGCGGACGGGATCGACAAGGGCAGGGTTTCTGGCAATTGATCCGCGATCTAAACGTTCACGTCCTGCCGAACACGGCCGGATGCCACAGCGTCAAAGAAGCGGTGACAACCGCACATATGGCGCGCGAAGTCTTTGACACGAAATGGATCAAGCTCGAAGTCATAGGCGAGGAAGATACGCTTCAACCGGATGTGTTTGGTTTGGTCGAAGCGGCGCGCATCCTGTCGGAAGACGGGTTTCAGGTGTTCCCCTACACCACCGAAGACTTGGTTGTCGCCGACAAGTTGTTGCACGCGGGATGCGAGGTCTTGATGCCGTGGGGTGCGCCAATCGGGTCGGGATTGGGGCTGAACAATATCTTCGGATTGCGCGCCATGCGGGCCCATTTTCCCGACGTCCCGTTGGTGATTGATGCCGGTCTGGGCCTGCCCTCGCAGGCGGCGGCGGCGATAGAGCTGGGATTTGATGCAATCCTGCTGAACACGGCTGTGGCCAAGGCGGGTGATCCTGCTGCAATGGCAGAAGCCTTTGCAATGGCGATCAGGTCCGGTCAATTGGCGCAGGCTGCTGATCCGATGGAACCACGCGACATGGCGGCCCCTTCGACCCCTGTGATCGGAAAGGCGTTTCTGGAATGAGCCTTGATCGCTTTTATCCGATTTTTGACAGCGCCGACTGGCTTGAAAGGCTGGTGCCGATTGGGATCAAGCTGGTGCAACTCCGCATCAAGGACGTGCCCAGCGATGTCATCCGCGATCACATTCGCCGCGCAAAAACCGTTTGCGGGGCCAATGGGTGCACGTTGATCGTCAACGATTACTGGCAGATCGCGATCGAGGAAGGCTGTGACTATATCCATCTCGGTCAGGAAGACCTTGATGATGCCGATATCACCGCCATTCGTGATGCGGGCCTGCGTCTCGGGATCAGTACGCATGACAAGGCAGAACTGGCGCGGGCACAGGCGCTGATGCCTGACTATATTGCCTTGGGACCGATTTATCCCACGATCCTCAAAAAGATGAAGTGGCACGAACAGGGCATTGAAAAGCTCACGACGTGGCGCGGGTTGATCGGAGACACACCTCTGGTCGCGATCGGCGGCATGTCGATTGACCGCGCGCCCGGCGCGTACGAGGCTGGGGCGGATATCGTCGCTGCCGTCACCGACGTTACCCTGAATGCCAGCCCCGAAGACCGTGTACGCGCATGGCTGGCGGCAACGCGATGAGCAGATACGCACGTCAAATCTGTCAGCCCGAAGTCGGCGAGGATGGTCAGGCCGCGATCCGCGCTGCGCATGTGCTGATTGTTGGTGTCGGCGGGCTGGGTGCGCCAGTGCTGCAATATCTTGTTGGTGCAGGTGTAGGGCGGCTGACGTTGGTGGATGGCGATGTCGTAGCGCTGTCGAACCTGCATCGGCAAACCCTGTTTCGCGAACGTGACATTGACAGGCCCAAGGTCAACGCAGCGGCAGACACACTGTGCGCCCTGAACGGCGACTGCGTGATCAATGTTGATGAAACGCCGCTCGGACCTGCAAATGCCGCCACGTTGGTTGGGCACAGCACGCTGGTGCTGGATTGCGCCGACAGCTTTGCAACCAGCTATATCTTGTCCGATGCCTGCCAAGATGCGGGCGTGCCGCTTATCAGTGCCTCGGTACTCGGCTTCTCCGGATATGTGGGCGGGTTCTGCGGAACGGCCCCATCGCTGCGCGCGGTATTCCCTGACCTCCCGGATCGCGCCGCCACCTGCGCCACCGCCGGCGTCATGGGGCCGGTCGTGGGCATGATCGGTGCGGCGCAGGCACAAATGGCCTTGGGGTGTCTGATTGGTCAAACTCCATCGTCATTGGGGCAATTGATCAGCTTTGACATGCAAACTTTTCGAACGTCCGGGTTCCGCTTTGATAATGCGCCCGAGCCTCATGCGGACCTGAAGTTTATCGCCGCCAATGACATCATCGCCCCTGATTTCGTCGTGGAATTGCGCGACACGATCGAAGCCCCAGATCCGGTTTGCGCACATGCGCAGCGCCTGACCGTGGCGCAATTCGCTGGCCACATGCCTGTTCCGGCCAACGATCAGCGCGCCGTATTTGTTTGCCGATCCGGGCTGCGTGCCTGGCAGGCGGCCTCAACACTCCGGTCCTATTGGGACGGGGACATTTCGCTCGTCGCAATCGGCGATACGCCATCACATAAAGGACAAACCACATGAGACTTGCGTCACTGACCGTAGCCATCTCTCTCGCAACCACGCCATTAATGGCTGCGGATGAAATGACGGTTTTGTTGGATTGGTTCATTAATCCGGACCACGGGCCGATCATTGTCGCGCAGGAAAAGGGGTATTTCGCCGAGCAGAACCTCGAGGTTGAAATCGTCGCGCCTGCGGATCCGTCTGATCCGCCCAAATTGGTTGCGGCAGGTCAAGCGGAATTGGCAGTTTCCTATCAGCCACAACTCCACATGCAGATCCACGAAGGTCTGCCGTTGCAACGGGTCGGAACATTGGTCGCTACGCCGCTGAACTGCCTGTTGGCCTTGGCTGATGGACCGATCCAATCCCCTGCGGATCTGGCCGGCAAAAAGGTCGGTTTTTCGGTCGGTGGTGTCGAAGAGGCGGTTCTTGGTTCCATCCTGCGCCACCATGGCCTGTCGCTGGATGATGTCGAACTGGTCAACGTGAACTGGTCGTTGTCACCCTCGTTGATGTCAGGCCAGGTCGATGCGGTCATTGGTGCCTACCGGAACTTTGAGCTGAACCAGATGGAAATCGAAGGCATCGAGGGCAACTGCTTTTTTGTCGAAGAGGAAGGTCTGCCCGCTTATGACGAGCTGATCTATGTCGCCAATACCGAAACGATGGACAAGGACATGATCGCCCGTTTTCTGGCCGCGACCGAAAAGGCGACACAGTTCATTGTAAACCATCCCGAAGACAGCTGGACCGTCTTTTCCGGCACTTCTGCAGAGCTTCAGGATGAGTTGAACGCCAAAGCCTGGGTTGATACCCTGCCACGGTTCGCGCTGCGCCCTGCTGCGCTGGATGCCGGTCGCTATGCCACGTTCGAAAGTTTTCTGAACGAAGCGGGCTTGATCCCGTTTCCGAACCCTGTATCGACAATCGCAATCGATGTGACGGCAAATTGATGGCTCCTGATTACGGCAAAACCTTTGGTCTTTGGCGCGCGGGTGCGGCGGAGCCGTGGCATAACTATATGAACCACGCGTTCGTCGAAGGGCTGCGGGATGGATCACTCCCCCGTGCCTCATTCCTGCATTACTTGATTCAGGATTATGTCTTTCTGGTTCATTTTTCGCGGGCGTGGTCCTTGGCACTGGTCAAGGCCGAAACGCTCGCGGAAATGAAGGTCTGTGCAGGCATGGTCGATGCGCTCGTCAATCAAGAGATGGGGCTGCACGTCAAGACCTGCGCGCGAGAAGGCATCGACGAAGCCGCGCTGTACAACGCAACCGAGGCTGCCGAGAACCTCGCCTATACACGCTATGTCATGGACGCCGGACTGCAGGGCGATTTTCTGGATATGATGGCGGCCTTGGCACCGTGCGTCATGGGCTATGGCGAAATCGGCGTGCGGCTGGCGGCGGAAAAGGCCGCCGACACCCCTTATGCAGAATGGATCGCGACCTACGCGGACCCCGAATATCAATCGGTCTGCTCTACAGTGGGCGAAATGATCGACTCGGCAGTTGCCCGACGGATCGGCGATCTGTCCAGTTCTCCGCGCGCGCTCCAGCTGCAAGACCGCTTTACCCGGACAACGCAACTTGAGATCAGTTTCTGGCAAATGGGTATGAACGTCTGATGCGCGCCTCGCCGGGGATCGTGTTGCAAGGACAACATCGCATTGACGGTGAGGTTCTGTTTGACGTGAACCTACAGATCCCGGCAGGCAAGTGGACCTGTCTGCTGGGAAAATCGGGCGTCGGCAAATCGACGATCCTGCGCCTGATACTGGGGCTGGAAACCGGCGGAGAGTTTACCGGCACGTTCGAAGCGACGGATCGTGCGCCGCTGGATGGGCGAATCAGCTATATGGCGCAATCTGATCTGCTGCTGCCGTGGTTGTCGGTTCTTGAAAATGTCAGCATCGGCGCACGTCTGCGCGGCGAAGCGCCTGATACGGCAACGGCCAGCCGCCTGCTTGAGCGCGTTGGCCTTTCCAAACATGCGTGTCAAAAGCCCAGTACACTTTCAGGCGGAATGCGCCAGCGGGCCGCCCTTGCGCGGACTCTGTTTGAAGACCGCCCGATTGCCTTTCTTGATGAGCCGTTCTCTGCACTCGATGCAGGCACGCGGGCAGACATGCAGGAACTTGCGGCTGAACTGTTGAAAGGCCGCACGGTATTGTTGGTCACGCACGACCCCGCAGAGGCCGCGCGGCTTGCGGATCAGATTACGGTGATGTCCACGAATGGGGCCGAAAACTGGCCGGTTCCCGAAACACCTGCGCTGCGCGAGATAAACGAGCCTCGGACCCTGGCCTGTCAGGCGCAGCTCCTTAACTATTTGCGAGGACAGAAAGCATGCGCATAAGGGATATCCTTTTGGCGCTGTTGATCGGGCTGGGTCTGTGGCAGGCGCTGGTGGTCATCACGGATGCCCCCCACTTTATCCTCCCCTCGCCTTGGCGGGTGGCGCAGGCGGCATACAACAGCCGCGTGATCATTGCTGAGAATGCCTGGGTTACTGCGACCGAAGTGCTTCTGGGGCTTGTCATCGGCACCCTTCTCGGCGTCGCAACGGCAATCCAGCTCGCCTATTCCAAGACGGCCGAGCGATTGATGCTGCCAATCCTAGTCTTCACCCAAGCGGTCCCGGTCTTTGCATTGGCCCCGTTGCTCACCCTGTGGTTCGGCTATGGCATGGGGTCGAAAATCGTCATGGCGGTGCTGATCATCTATTTTCCGGTCACATCCGCGTTCCATGACGGCCTGATCCGGATCGACAGCGGCTTGCGTGATCTTTCAATTTCCATGCGGGCCGGAAAGTGGAATTTTCTTCGCTACGTCCAAATCCCCAATGCCCTGCCCAGCCTCGGAACGGGCCTTCGCCTCGCGGCGGTCTATGCCCCGATTGGCGCGGTGATCGGGGAGTGGGTCGGGGCGTCCAAGGGGCTTGGGTACCTGATGCTTCTGGCGAACGGGCGGGCAAAGATCGACCTGATGTTCGCCAGCCTGATCGTACTTGCCAGCCTGACCGTCATCCTCCACCTCGCGGTCGGCGTTCTGGCCACCCAACTCACCCGCTATGCGCGGGGCAATTCCCTCAAATAGAAAGCACACTCATGCGCGCCACTGATACTCTCCGTCAATCCGTACAAAGCGACTGGGATGCCGCGACGGATCATCCGTTTTGCAAAGAGCTGGCGGATGGATCGCTGCCGCTCGACAAAATGCGGTGGTATCTGGTTCAGGACTATAAATTCGTCGACCAATTCGTGCGTTTGCTGGCAACTGCCATCGCCCACGCACCGACCTTGGCGGATGGCGTGCCTGCTGCCCAGTTCCTGGCGCTCGTGACCAGCACCGAGAACACCTATTTCCTGCGCAGCCTAAGTGCGTTGGAGGTGTCGGAGCACGATCGGAATGCACCGGCTGCCCCTGCGACATTTGCGTTTCAGAATCTTATGACCGAAGCGCGGAACTCTGGCCGTTATGAGCAGATGCTGGCGGTTCTCGTCGTCGCCGAGTGGAGCTATTTGACATGGGCAGACCGCTACACCTCCTATGATGCCGCTCTGCCATTCTGGTTTGCAGAATGGATTGATCTGCATACCGGCATGGGTTTTGAATCTGTCGTTGCGTATTTGCGGGAGCAGCTCGACAGCATTTGGGTCGAGTTGAGCGATCAGCAACAAGCGGACGCCACCGCAATGTTTCAAAGGGCGGTGAGCTATGAACGCGCCTTCTTTGATGCGGCCTACGGTGTTGGCCACAAAGAGTGCTAGGGATTTCCAGGTTGTGCGGCAAACCCGGCGGTGAAGGCCCGCCGGGCAAGTCATCCGGATCCGTGAGGATGTTGGGTGCGGTTCAGGCCAGCCAAGTGCGGTAATCGCTTACCAGCAGATGGGTGGGGGCCACGTCTTCCTCAATATCGGCGAACCGGCCGATAGGTTCGAGAAAGATGTTGTCGGTCTCGTCGTCGTTGACAGTCGACACCTCGCCAATCAGCACGCTGCCACCTTCGCCCCAAAAGGCATGCCAGTCGCCGGGGCGCAAGGTCACGCTTTCGCCCGGGGCGAGGCGGAGTTTCTCGCCAGCCGCGAATTCGCGGCGGATACCGTCAAGCCAAACGGTACCACCCTTGTCTTCGGCAAAGTTGCCCTGATCGTCGGATCCGAACAGTTCGACCACCAGAGTGGCGCCACCGCGGTTGATGATGTCCTCGGCCTTGATCACATGGGTATGCATTGGGCTGAGCTGATCCTGCTGCGAAATCAGCAACTTTTCGGCATAGCACATGCCGCCGCCGCGTTGCAGATCAGCCAGAAGACCGTTGCGCAGGGTGAAGAGAAACAGCCCCATCTCGTCAAAGCGGCCGTCACCGTAGTCGGTGATGTCCCACCCACAGCGGGCGTCGATGACGTGGCGCGCGTCGTCCTTGCGGGCCATAAATTGGTCTGGCGTCCAGTTGGCAAACGGCGGCAGCGTAAAGCCATAGTGCCGGATCATTGCGTCGGACTCTGCGATGATGTCGTTGATACGGGAGCGTTTCATGCAGCAAACTCGTAGGTGTGGAGGATTTCGATGACCATGGCAGCGGTCCAGGTAAAGTGGGCGCCGCCGCAGGGTTCGGCGGTGATCGGATCGTGGTACTCGCCAGAGCCGATGATTTCAATCAGCGGCAGACAATCGCCCATGATACGGTCGATCATGTCGGGTACGCTTGCGTGTTCCAGACCGTCGGCGGCCATGTAGCTGACAATCAGCCAAACCGGCCCGCGCCAATAGCGCAAGCCCTCGAACTCTGGCGAGGTCGGCCACATCCTCGCAAGAACGGATCAGGATGGCGTTGAATCCGGGATCGACGACCTGAAACGGCGAAGCATCATGTAACTTGGTATTGTCCCAGTTCAGGTTGCGAAATTTTTTCACTAGCCAGATATAGCGCTTGTACTGCTGTCCGTGGGCCGGTGCGCCGGGTTGGCGTGGGTGGTATCGCGGCGGGTGAATGCACCAACACCCTCGGTGGGGACGCGACTGAATGCATCGTCCCAGTCTGCCGAGTTGTCGCGACCCGGTTCCCAAGGGTGCAGCAGGGACACCAGACCAGTGCCTTGTGGATCGCGGGCGCGGTAAAACCATTGGTGCCAGGCATGTATCCTCGGCAAAAGCGCCTTGGCCTGAGCGGCTGCCAGAGTCTTTTCCAGAGCGCGGTCATGGATGCGACGTATGGCAAACCCTGCTACAGGAGGCTCGGTGATGCCGGGGAGGATCAGTGGCAACACCACTTTGGTAAAGGCAGTGACCCGCGTACAGCCGAGCGTCCACGCGACCTCTTCCAGCTCGACAGGTATCCCCGAGAACAGCGAAAATGTGATCAGCACTGCGAAGGGAATGGCCAGCGTGGTGTGCATGAGGGCCAGACCAAACAGGGCATAGTCAAGGCCGGTCTGGATGAACATGACCGCCAGAGGCAGCGCCAAAAGCGGCAGTGGAAAGGCCCGTGTCAGCAGGATCAGCAGGCGGAATACCTCTTTGCCGCGAAAGTCGAAGCGCGAGAGGGCATGCCCGCAGGCGCGCCGATCGGGATCGACACGATCATCGTCATGCTGGCCACCAGAATGGAGTTTTTCAACGCCAAGAGCATCCCCGCAAAGCCCGTAAAGAGAGTCAGCGAGCCGAGGTCGAACTCGGGGGAGAAGGGCTTGAGAAAGCTGTTCACGGTTTCCGGAGACGACAGTGTGTTGATCGCCAGGAAGTAGTTCGGCGCTCGCACCCAGCCGCAGAGCAGGATGATGCCCGCAGTATAGACGAACCGTCCGGCGCCGAGGGTATCCTTGGCGGCGGGGACATCAGTGGCAGCAGCGGTCATATCGTTGCTCCTTTCGGGACGCGCAGAATGACAGGGGTTGCAGCAATCGAGATCGCTAGAACGATCAGCGCCATCACGGCAGCAGCACCGTTATTGAGCAGATCGAACTGGTAGGCATAGGTCTCTCCCATCAGTACCGGGAAGAGCGTGCCGCCAAGGGCCGCCACCACGGCAAAGACCTCGAACTCCATGATGACCCGCAAGACCAGCGCCGTTTGCAAGCTGGGTCTCAGCATGGGCAAGGTGATTCCGCAGAAAGCGTTTCCAAGGCGATGCGCTAAAGACTTCGGCCGACTCATAGTATTTCTTGTGGATCAGGCCGATGCCTGCCACGAGGATGACCAGCATGATCGCGGTCGCACGCCAGATTTCAGCCAGTGCAATCGCCAAGAAGACAGGGCCGGGGTTATGAAAGGTCAGAAAGTTGACCGGTTTGTCGATAGCGCCAACCGCATCCAACATCGAATTGAGAAAGTCCGACTGTTCGAAAATCGCGAGGCAGATGAGACCAGCAGCGAGATCGGAGGTGCCCAAGGAAATGGTCCAGACATACAAGATCAGGCCGCGACCCTTTTCCATCTTGGAAACCATGGTTGCCATCAACAGCGAAAGCGCCAGCTGGATCGACACGACAAGGCACGCAACTTGAGGCCTTCATTCGCAATGGGCGCGGCGGTTTGCTTTGGGTGTGCGCGATGGACACAACCGAAGAGACGTTTGATCTGTTGCAGGCGCACGTGATCCCTACCGTGACTTTCCTTCGACCTGCGTGTGATTGCTTTGATCATGTTGGCATCCGGAATGCAGTCGCCACTGATATCGCGACAAACCATCTGGCCCTCATACGACACTAAGCTGGCCGGGATGGAAGCGCTGATTGCATTGCGTGCAGACCATCCGCAGGTCACTGCGGTGGCCTGCAACGGTGATATGGTGGCTCTTGGGGCCTGTCTGGGACTCCAGAAGGCGGTGCTTGTCTCCGGACGCGATCTTTCGGTGATCGGTTTCGGAGATTTCGGCCGAACTGGTGATACGTGAGACCACCGGGGTCAATCCCACAGCAGTCGTTGCGAAAGACTGATCGCGCTAGCATGCTGATCGACTGCAATGAAGTTAGCTGGGAATAGGAAACCCAAACCCGCGCGGATCTGCGATGACACTGCCGTGGTCGATTAAGCTTTGTCGACAAGAAGTGAATACAATCTAGAGTGGCGACAACTGAGCGCTTGATCTAAGGCGTTCAATCAAGTCAATTTACCGAAAGTCCATCGGTCAGACGATTTGGCCAATCTGGCTTTGGCCTTGGCAGATCAATCGTCGTTAACGGGAGTGGGCTATGCTGCATTGGATCAAGTGGATCGTGGTCGCCTGTTTGGGGTTCATGCTGCTGGCGGCGTTGGTCGGCTGGTTTGTCCTGTCATCCTCGTTGCTGGCTGGTGTTCGTGGGCATCTTGTTGAAACAGTGTTGGCGAAAAAGCTTGGCAACTCTGTCCAGATTGACGGTGGCGTCTGGGTGGAGCCGGGCGAGACCCTGAACATCACCGCCGAAGAATTGGTGGTGGCCCGCCCGTCGACGCCAGACACACATCTTGCAACTGTTCAGAAAGTGGCGTTTGACGTGCCGCTCCGCGCGTTGTTGCGAGGTCGCGTGGTGTTGCACGACATTTCGGTCAGCGGTGCGGATGTCACGTTGGGCTCCCAGCAAGGTGGCAAGAGCCCATCGCCCGTTTCAAAGAGCAGCGCCGGAACCAAGGCTGCATCAGTTGGTCACAAGGCCATGACCTTTCTCGGCAGTCATCAGATCAACTTTGCCGATTCCAGTGTCACCTATCGGGATGCCGACAACGGGCTGGACCTGGCTCTGCAGCTCGAAACCTTTGGGCTGGGCAAGTCGAAAGACAGCGCTGAGGCGAGTGTCGCTGTTCAGGGAAAGGGTGCCCTAAACGGCCAGGATGTGACGTTAAGCGGGAGCTTTTCTGAAACGCAGCCGTTTTCGATTTCCGCGAGTTTCAGCGATGTTGATGTCGACCTGAAAGCCACGCCCGGCTCGGACGGAATAGACACTGGTTATGACGCTGATCTGACCGCAACAGTATCTGATCTCAACCAACTGCTGGCAATCTTCAAGCTTGCCGGAACTGTGAACGGCACCGGAAAAGTTACCGCTTCTGCGCAAAGGACACCCGCCGGTGGTTCGGCCAAAGGCGATATGGAATTTGAACTGACCACTGGCGAAAGCCTCACGGTCAACGCCGATATTGCCGATCTGACCAAGCCTAAGGATGCCACGGTCAAGACAAAGTTGAGATTATATGCCGAGGGCGACGAACCGCCAGCGACGCATTCGCGACGTGATCTCAAGCTGGTCGGGATAGATATGGACCTGACCAGCCGCCCCGGACAGCAACCGCTGCGATCGATGGTGATCACGACCAACGGGTTTGTTCTGGACACAGGTGGGGTCGGGCCGCCGCCGATTTCCGTGTCAGATATCTCGCGCACCAGTGACGGAAAGTTGAAAATCGGCAAGGCCGAGTTGCGTATCGGGCCGCCAGCCAGCCCATTCGTATTGCTGGAAGGGGTGATTGGCGATCTGCTCGCGTTAAGCGAGCTTGATTTCACCGGCACATTGGATTCACCCGGCGGCAATCTGATTGCGCCGGAACGGCTGCAAGGGGACGCGGCACTTGGCCGGATCGCGGGCTCGTTTGAATTGCTGGGTGATACCAAGACATTGAAACTGTCCGCGCTGCAACTGGCGCTGAAAGACACCGACCTATGGTCTCTGAACACAACGGGGTCGGCCGCGAACATCCTCAGGTTCGACGACGTGACGCTGGACATAAACGCAAAGATCGCCTCGGTCTCGGCGTTCCTGAAAGCGCTGGACCTTGAGCCGGGTGAAGACGATATTGCCGCCGGGCTGGAGCTCAAGTTGAGCAGCCATGACACCGACTGGAAGTCGTCCGCAAAGGTTACCGTTGACGACTCAGATCTGCTCGCAGACCTGACATTGCAGGCCCAAGCCGAGCATCCCACCGTAAAGGGCAGTATCAAAAGCGATCTGATACGGATCGGTCATTTGCGCGACATCGTCAAAGCATCCATCGAACTGAGCAAGCTGGACGAAACAACCGCTAAACCACAACCGGGCTCACAAAAGGACGCAGCGAAAGCGCCGGGGACTGATGACGCCGAGGAGGGCCCATTACGAGATGTCACGTTGCAGCCCATCGGTCAGGCCATTCTGTTGTCAGGCGTGGACGTGGACATCAAGATCGACCTCGAGAAGATCGAGATGCCTAAGGGCGAGGGCAGCATTCACAGCGAGCTGGTTGTCGTCGACCAAAAAGCAAAACTTGGACCGGTAAAGTTTGAATACGGCGGAGGTCATTTTGATGTCAGTGCCGCGATGGACATGGCCAAGAACCCTGATGTGCTGAGCCTTAAGGGATCGACGGGAGGCTGGGATTTTGGGCATGTTCTCAAGCTGTTGAAGTTCAAGAAACACGCGAGCGGCATTCTCGATGCCAGTTTCGAAGTCTCTGGCGAGCATGCCTCTGTTCGCCGATATTTGCGAAGCTTGTCGGGGTACGGAACGGTCTCCATGCGCAATGGCAGTGTCGATAGCCAATTGCTGGATCTGGCCGGGTTGGGTGTTGTCCCTTGGTTGTTTGAAAAGGGTCGGAAGAAGAACGCGGTGATTGTTTGTCTCAGAGCGCCGCTGAATGTGACCAACGGTCGTTTCACGCTCAAGAACGGCGTTGTCGAAACGCCCAAGGTGCAACTGGTTGTACAGGGGGATGTGAACATGAGAAACGATACACTGGACATATCAGGCCAGCCCCGAAGGATTGGCAAACCGCTATCACGCAGCCCCTGGCCGTTCACGATCAAGGGGTCGATCAAGGATCCCAAGGTCAAGGTGAAAGATGGCCATAACCGCGAGCATCGCGCGGATGGTGCATCGACGATGCCAGCGCGTCGGAAAATCTGTGTGCCGGACATACTGCAACTGAAATAACGTCAAAAACGGCGCTAGTTGGAACAGGGAAAGCCGATGTACGACCCAAATCGCCGTACCATATTCGGGAGCAGCGTGGTTGTGTTGGCAACCGTCGGAATGCTGCTGGTTCTTTCGCCATTCTGGGCGGCGATTTTCTGGGCCATCGTTCTGGCGATCCTGTTCTGGCCGCTGCGGCAAAGGCTCGTTGATCGGGTGCCGGGACGAACTGCGGTCACCTCGGGTCTGATTATTGTATTGATCGTGATTTTCATCCTGCTCCCGGCATTTCTTGTTGCGGGTCTTATTGCGGATGGTGCCGCCGCAGTCGTGTCTCAGATTCAATCGGGCGCGTTCAAGCCTGCTGAGGTCCTTGAAAAATTGCCCGCACAGTTTCCAAGGGTGGCGAATGCGCTGCCAAAACTGGGGCTCGATATAGATGTTGTCAAATCGATGGTCGGGCAGGGGTTTGTGTCGGCGGGGCAGTTTGCGGTTTCGAATATCGCTGTCATTGGACAAAGCGCGTCTGCCTATCTGTTTAACGTCTTTCTGGCGCTCTACGTGCTGTTCGCCTTGCTTCAGAACGGCGACCAAATCTATCGTTCATTTTACAACAGCTTTCCCGCATCTGAACACAGCAAGCAACGGTTCTTTGGCGCCTTCTCGGATATGGCGGTGGCGACCATCAAGGGAATGGTGTCGGTTGGAATCGTGCAGGCGATGCTGGGCGGCACAATATTCTGGATACTGGATGTTCCGAGCCCGGTGTTCTGGGGGGCCTTGATGGGCCTGTTCTCGGTGGTGCCCCCGTTTGGTGCAGGATTCATCTGGGGGCCGGCGGGTGTCATGATGATATTGAACGGAAACCTGCAAGGTGGGCTGATACTGTTGGCCTTTGGTGCGGGCGTGATCAGCATGTCTGACAATCTCGTTCGCCCCATCGTGGTCGGCCGCGCGAGCAGCGTTCCGGGGTACATGGTTCTGGTGACAACCTTGGGTGGGCTGGCCATGTTCGGCTTGACCGGGCTGGTTCTCGGCCCGGTCATTGCATCGCTGTTCCTGTCGGTTTGGCGGCTGTTTGACGAGGTCGAGCACGAGACCGGTAATTCAGCAGGGTCACAGGAGCGTGACGGTTCACCTTCGAATACGAGTTGAGGGCGATATGTTTCCCGGTCCGGCGCCCTGCTTGGGTGGCGCAATGCGGTGAACTGTAACCCGTTCCTTTGCGAGCGGGACGACTTTGGGCCATGCATTAGGCGCAAGACGGCATTGCGAAAACACTTGGCAGTTTCGCTTGCTTGTTCCGGGAAAGACACCCAAATGCCTCGTGACGGAGAGGTTTGGCATTGCTCCGCCTCCACCCGACATCATCATTCAAAATTCAGAGGCTTATATGTCTTACGCTACACTTGCCCCATCTGTCGACGAACGCCGTTTTGGCGTTATCGGCATGTTCATCCGCTCGGCCTTTGGCCAGCTCAAAAGCCAGCGCGATCCAGTTCCGGCCAATCAAGGAACCGGCGCGATGTCGGAACCAGAACTGGCCGATATCGGACATGCCCGCGGCGTGATTTCCGGTACCTCTCAGCAGGCAGCCGGGTCTCGCTGAAAAAAATATGCAGGGCGCGTGGGCGTAACGCTCGCCGCCTTGCCTGTCGGCCCAACGGTGCTTGCCAATGTGACGCCGTACCGGGTTGGTTGAAAGAATCGTATGTGGCCTAGCGGTTGCTGTCGATCCATTTGGACATCAGCATCTTGTCGCGAAAGCACTCTCGTGGCACGTCGCGGCGTTTTATGCGGGCGATCCGCTCGGCAAATGCAACCTGTTTGGACGACGGATAGCTGGAGAAGGGCGATTGGTCGGGTTTGCGGCACTGCGCTTCGATCCAGCGAGACAGCCGCCTCCGGTCCGCAGCGAGTTCTGACGGCAATTCCTCTTTGGTGCGTGACGCAAGACTTTGCGCAAACCGGATTTGTTTCTCGGTCGCCGGAAGCACGTGATAATCATTACTGCGCAGTGCGTTTTCTGTCGGGTCTATTGAAGCCGTTCGCATGAATGGGACCTCCACTTGTTTTGAAACATATTAGAACAAAAAGAGAACAATAGCAAGTGTTGTGGTAAATGACTGCCAAGTCACTGTATGTGGGTGCCTAGGACGTATTCCTGACCGCTAAAACCGACCCCTCTTGACTGCATGGCAATATGCGAATGTGATGGCGGCAATGCCAACACACGGTGAAGTCACTTCCAGCTCGACCACAATTATGTCGGGCGGAGCGAGGGAGGCAGGGATGAAGTTCGACTGACGTCAGTCAGACAGCGACTTTGTTTCTGCGATCGGAAGGAGCAACGTCAATGATGTGTCTAGACGAGTTTGATGAGGCAATTCTGTCGAATTGCGGCCGGTTCCACACAGAGCCCAAGCGTGGATCGAGAAAGCGCATCGGCAACTTTGCAAAGCGGCCCCGTCTGGGTGTCGATATTGCTGAGATCGACTGTACCATCGAACACATTCAACGTTCGCGTCTAGGCATTCGCAGGGATGATCAAGAGTATATGTTTTTGCTGTATCAAAAGACCGGTGAAACCGCGGTCTCGCACAACCAGCGCGACGAGGTCCTGAGGCCTGGCGAGTGCCTGCTGCTTGATTCCACCAAGACCGCAACGCTGGGGTTTAGCGGCCAGCATGCCAGCTTCGCTTCCGTGCATCTTCCGCGCGGACTGTTTCTGGATGACCGGAATTTCTTTCCGGCAGCGGGTCGCAAGATCGGTGCGGCCCATGCCCTGCACGGAAGCCTGAAGAAAGTCCTGTTCTCGGATGAATCCCGCCCGGAGATGGATTTTTCGGCGGACTACCTGTTTGATTTCGTCCGGATGATTTTCGGGTCAGAAGCCGGCACTGTCGAAGCATCGCGGTTCCGGAACCGCGACGACTTGTTCCGGTACGTGCAGGACACGATTGATCGCAAGCTGATGGATTCAGGCTTTACCATTGATTGTCTGGCCCGGCACGTCGGCCGTTCACGCCGGCAGTTGCAGCGAGATTTCAGCGACAACGGGACAAGCTTTACCCGGCAAGTGCAGCAACGGCGCCTGATGTTCGTCAAGTCCCGACTCGAGCGGAATGTGAGGCTCGGAACCCGGACACCGATATCCGAGATTGCGTTTCAGTCCGGCTTTAACGACCTGTCACATTTCAACCGGCTGTTTCGCAAACACCAGGGGATTTCGCCGCGCGAATTTTGTTCGCAGATGGCTGCGTCCGTCGGGGCTTTTGAAACACAACACTAATTTTGGCGCGGGCCGCAGGCTTCGTGGCGCATTAATCCAAGAAACGCCGCCATTATTATGATTGTATGCCGCTCGCTGCGTTGGAGGACCGGTTCTGCCCCAGATGGATGATGGATTGACCATGCTCTCGCATGGTCAGGTATTGCCAGTGTCATCGAGGGGTCGTCGGAGCAGCCGTCCGGAGGGGCCCGTAATCGCCCTAACCCGACCAAATCAGGAGGAGAAGTCGCTTGAATACCGCAGAGCTTGACCGAACGGCCCCGGAGGGGGGAAGGTCGCATGTCATAGGGGCGCTTCTTCCGGCACTCAAAGACGTCACCATCCCGCAGTTGTTCCGCGAAACGCTCGCCGAACATGGCGACCGCGAGGCGCTGGTGTTTTCCGAAGCCGGGATTCGCCTGACTTACCGCGAATTCGATCAGAAAATCGACGCCTGCGCCGCGGGCCTGCTTGCGCTTGGGGTGCAAAAAGGCGACCGGGTTGGAATTTGGTCACCAAACCGTTTCGAATGGGTCCTGACACAGTTTGCCACCGCGCGGATGGGCGCAATTCTGGTGAATATCAACCCGGCTTACCGCCTCTCCGAATTGGAACACGCACTCAACAAGGTCGGCTGCAAGGCATTGATCGCGGCTCCGGTTTTCAAAAGCTCGGACTATGTCGAAATGATCCGTGCGCTCGTGCCAGAGCTTGAATCGGGCACAACCGGCGATCTGAACGCCGCGAAATTACCGGATCTACGCCACGTGATCGTGATGAGCGCTGATCCCGGTCCCGGCATTCTATCATTTGATGCACTTGTGGACCTGGGTGGGCCGGATGAGCTCGGGCAGCTTGATGCAATCGATGCGACGTTGACGCCACAGGATCCGATCAACATTCAATTCACCTCAGGCACCACGGGGCTGCCTAAGGGGGCAACCCTGTCGCACTTCAACATCGTCAACAACGCACGCTATGTCACCGATCGTATTGACATGACCGATGCCGACACGCTGGTGATCCCCGTGCCGTTGTATCACTGTTTTGGGATGGTCATGGGCGTGCTTGGCGCGATCAGCAAAGGGGCCAGGATCGTGTTTCCCGGGGAAGCGTTCGATCCGGTGCAAACATTGGACGCAATTAGTGATGAACGCGCCACCGCCCTCTATGGTGTGCCGACGATGTTCGTCGCGATGCTGCAAGAACTCAACACCCACCCGCGTGATCTGTCCTGTTTGCGGACCGGCATCATGGCCGGCGCCCCATGCCCGATCGAGGTGATGAATCGGGTCGGCAGTGAAATGAACATGTCAGAGGTCACCATCTGTTACGGTATGACCGAAACCTCACCAGTATCGTTCCAGAGCTTTACCAATGATCCGGTCGACAAACGCTGTGAAA
Source organism: Sedimentitalea sp. (assembly GCF_039973035.1). Lineage (NCBI taxonomy): Bacteria > Pseudomonadati > Pseudomonadota > Alphaproteobacteria > Rhodobacterales > Paracoccaceae > Sedimentitalea > Sedimentitalea sp. The sequence goes on along the minus strand of NZ_JBDWLR010000095.1, from coordinate 23,770 downwards.
CCGTCGGGCGTGTCCATCCGCATCTGGAGGTGAAGTTGATCGACGACGCCGGAGAGATTGTGCCGGTCGGCGAGCGGGGCGAAATCTGTACCAAGGGCTATTCCGTGATGACGGGATATTGGGGTGACGACGTTGCCACCGACAAGAGCATCGTGGGCGGCTGGATGCATACCGGCGATCTCGGCGTGTTTGACGAATTGGGTTTCTGCTCGATTGTCGGGCGGGTCAAAGACATGATCATTCGGGGGGGAGAGAATATTTTTCCCCGCGAGATCGAGGAATTCCTGATCCGCCACCCAAACGTCAGCGAGGCTCAGGTCTTTGGAGTACCGGATGAAAAACTCGGCGAAGTGGTCTGTGCCTGGATCATCGAGCGGCCTGGCAGCGGGTTGGTCGACAAAGACGTGCAGGAGTTTTGCAAGGGACAGATTGCCCATTACAAGGTGCCCAAACACATCCGGATGGTCGAGGAACTGCCCATGACCATCACCGGAAAACCGCAAAAATTTGTCATGTCCGAACAGATGCAAGAATTGCTCGCGAAAGAGGCTGGTTGATTTTGCGGCATCCCTGCTGTCGGGATGGATTTAGTGGCTGTTTTCAGGCGTACGAAACCAGCCACCCCCAATAAATGTATTGATCGGTTGATACTCGCTTCGTAGCATAATTGGGGGAATGACAACTGCCAGACTCGCCTGAGTTTTCTGAATAGGGGAAAGTCTCATTGAAACTAAAGGATAATTTTGGCGCAATCGCCACGGCTTTTGGCGCATCAGGCCAAGACTGGACCTTGTCGATATGGTGTCGTCAGGAAAGCTGTCGCCAAAGTTCTGAGATGGGGAAGCTCGGCAATGAGTTTGATGAGGTCGTCCCAAACGTGAAGTCGCCAATGCCCAAACCAAAGGTGCTTAACGCGCAGTCCATTGCGACAGTGGCACCTTGGTGCATGCGTGTGCGGCACGTCGAAAGACATGGATGCCCTTTGCCTCGTGCTGCTGCCGTCTCCTGCCGATCCGGTGGGTGTCACCGGTCGGCTATCCCACACGCGCCGCATGGCGGGCATCTCGAATGAGCCAAAATTCCATTCACAACATACCAGCAGGTTGCTTATGAAAAACAATGCTATAACCGCCCTCTCGCTCCTGTCCGTTCTCGGTGGTCAGGCCGTCGCTCAGGAAGTGGATCTTCAACCGGAAACGCTCATCGTTGAAGAGCGGATCTCGGAAGGCGAACATGTATATGTCATGGATATGGGGATATCCGGTCCCAGTTCGATCATGGTTCTGAATGCCGATGATCTGTCGCTGGAGGGCAATATAGGTGCCGGCAATTTCAGCCAGATGCTGATGAGCCCGGACAAGTCCAGCATCTATACGTCCTCGGTGTTCATGACCCGCTATACCTATGGCGACGTCGAGGCCGTGATTGGCGAGTGGGATTCCCAGGCGCTGACAGGTAAACGCGAGATCATCGTTTCCAACAAGCTGGCGCAGACCCTGAGCCAGAAAGGAGCTCTCAACCTCTCGGCAGACGGGGACTATCTTGTGGTTCAGAACGCGACCCCGGCAACGTCGGTCAGCATCGTCAGCCTGACCGAAAACAAAGAGGTTGTTGAAATTCCAACCCCTGGTTGTTGGACGGCCTACCCAGCGCTTGACAGCAGCGCTTTCTCGACCCTGTGCGGCGACGGTACCGTCGTCAAATACACCTATTCGGCGGACGGAGGCTTTGGCGATCCGGCGAGATCCGACAAGATTTTTGATCCTGACGCAAACCCGGTATTCGGCAACGCGGTCCGTGTCGGCGGCAATCTGGTTTATGTCTCTTACGCGGGCGCACTCTTGGTCGTTGATGACAGCGGCGATGTTCCTACACTGACTAACACGATCGAATTTGCCGAGGAGGGATGGGCGCCTTCGGGATATAACCTGATGGGCTATCACGAACCGTCGCAGACCTTGTTCATCACCATGCACTCGAACCCGTTTGACGGCTCGCACAAGCTTCCGGCCGAAGAAATCTGGGCGATCAACATGGAGAGCGGGACCGTCACCGGACGATCCGAGGCCCATGGCGAGGGCAACATTACCGTCAGCGGTGGTGAGGTTCCTACGGTATTTGGTGTCGATCACCTTGGTGGGATGCATCGCTATGAGGTGACGCTTGGCGATACCGTGAGCCTGACTCAGGCAGCGGAACGCGAAGGCGTTGTCTTCTTTGCGACCATCCTTGCCACTGACTATTGAAATGGAAGCGCTTGCCCCACTTGCATCGGTAACGATCACCACCTTTCTGGTGATCGTGATCACGCGGGCTGCTTGGCACAAAGTGGAACGGTATCTTGAAACCGTTGGCTTTGCGCAGGGTTACGGGCTGGTGCCGGATCACTGGGCCGCACCCATCGTCAGGGGGCTGACCGTGATCGAAATCGGCACAGTTCTGGCCCTGTTGATACCGGGTGTGCGGATGCTGGGCGGAGTGGCTGCCGCCATTCTGTTCACTGGCTATGGTCTGATTATGGCGATTGCGTTGATGCAAGGCCGGAGCCAGATCGACTGCGGCTGTGGTGGCGTTCCGCAAATCGTTTCAGGCTATACCCTGACGCGCAACGCTGTGCTGGCCGGTTTGGCGGTGATCGTGGCGGTCTTGCCCGCCCAAGCTATCGGGCCAGTTGATGCCGCCGCCGCAATCGCAGCGGCACTGGTCTTTGCCGCCATCTATGCGGTTGTTGAAAAACTCGCCTCGCACCTGCCAAATATTCGCGCGGGAGAAAGTTGATATGAACCTGATTATCTTTTCCAACGTCCTGCTTTGGATCATCGTGATCGTTCAGATCGGTGTCATCTTTGCATTGGCCCGTCAGGTGGGGATCCTGTTTGAACGGGTCTCTCCGGTCGGGGCGATGATTTCGGACAGCGGCCCGGCCCTTGGGGACAAAGTTCCTCAAATGGCATTGCCAAACCTGAACGGCGAGGGTCTGACGCTGGCCGCACAGAACGGTCGCGCGCAACTTGTTTTCTTCCTTTCGACAAGCTGCCCGATCTGCAAGGCGCTGGTCCCATCGTTGAAGTCAATCCAGTCCGACGAAGCCGCTTGGCTGGATGTCATTCTTGCCTCGGATGGTCGGGAAACATTGCATCGTCGGCTCATCGATGCCGAAGGACTGCAGGGATTTCCCTATGTCCTTTCATCAGAACTCGGAATGAGTTTCCGGGTCTCCAAACTTCCCTTTGCCGTGCTCATCGACAAGGACGGAAAGGTCGACGCCAAGGGTCTTGTGAACAGCCGGGAACAACTCGAAAGCCTGTTCACAGCATCCGAGACCGGAATACCCTCTTATCAAGCCGCCGTTGCCGGCATGACTTCGTAACTCTTCGCTCCATCAAGAAGGAAACCGCCCATGACCCGTATCATCGACAAACTTCTCGAACGTCTCGACAAAAGCGTCGAGTCCAATGTCCGCTCGTCCGCGCGCCAGCACGGTCGCCGGTCCTTTCTGGCCCGGACCGGTTCTGCGCTTTTTGGTGCCACTGTTCTGGCACCGGTACTTCCCTTTGACCGTCGCGCCCATGCGACAGAAGCCGGTGGCGCCGAAGACCCGTGCAGCTATTGGCGGCACTGCGCCATTGATGGCTTTCTTTGCGACCAATCTGGCGGTTCGCTGACCACCTGCCCGCCGGGATCCTCGGTGTCGGCCGTGTCCTGGGTCGGGACCTGCAACAACCCGGACGACGGCAAAGAATATCTGATCAGCTATAATGATTGCTGCGGCAAGCCGTTCATTCCCACGGCAACCTTCTGCAACAACAACAAGGGCGAGCGTCCCGGTTATCGCATGAGCCTTTACAACGATGTGAACTGGTGCACGGCCAATGCCGACAAGGGGTATCATTGTACCGTTTCGGTGGTCGTGGGAACCGCGGAATGAAGCGATGCGGCTTTCTTGGTGTTGCCGCCCTGCTGTGCAGTTTTGGCTCTGCACAGCAAGCCCTTGCTGATGGCGCGGAACTGTTCGCGGACAATTGTGCCATATGCCACAACGCGGGCGGTACAGGCACACCCGGGCTTGCCCCGGCGCTGAACCGCCCCGAGTTCTGGCAGGCGCTGGGCGATGATGCGCCAACCTATATCAGCACGGTCATGACCAAGGGTTTCAATATGCCGATTACGGTGCGCGGCGAGCGGTTTGCCGGGATGCCGATGATCCCGGTGTCGGCAGTTTCGGATGAGGACCTTGCCACCATCGCCACGTGGGTGCTGGCCAATCTGGGTGAGCTGGATCAGGGCGTCACTGCCGAAGACATCGCGGTGGTGCGCAGCGGTGCCTTGACCAATGCGGATCTCAAGGCGATGCGCCCCGAGACCGAATGAGGCGAGAATGACAAGAACCCTGCTTGTTCTGGCAGCCATTTTGGCAAATGCGATGCTCTTCGCGTCGCCCGCCAGCGCCGAGGCGCTATCGGCCCATGCAAACTACACTCTGCATTGTTCCGGATGTCACCGGCAGGACGGCGAGGGTGCCATCGAAGGTGGCATCCCCGCATTTCAGGATTCTGTTGGTCATATTGCCGGAACCGAAATCGGGCGGACCTATATCATGCATGTTCCCGGCGTCATTTCGACGAACATGACCGATGCTGATGTGGCGGGTGTTTTGAACTATATCCTCGACAAGTGGGGCGAGGGCGGCGAGGAGTTCACGGCTGAAGAGGTCACGCGTCGACGGGCGTTGCCGGTCGCGGATGTGGTCTCGTATCGCCGCCATGTTGTGGACGAGTTGAACAATAAAGGGGTTCAGATCGCAGAGTATCCGTGGCCGTGATCGACCTTCTGGTGGTCTGCGAATGCCGGGTGCGCGGCGTGCGACAGGATCGATAGACGCCGGTATGACTGTTCTCGCGATCCTGATTGTCCTGGTGTTCGCGACGAGTTTTTTGTTCACGGGCCGGGTCGGCGGCGGGTATTACTGGGATTTCGGCAATGCACTGGGCTTTCTGGCCCTTGCGGGTTTGTTGTTCCAGATGGTTCCATATCCCAGATCACTAACGGCGCGCAGGCACGAAAACATCGGGTATCTGGTACTGGCCGTGGCCATCGCACACGCTTTCTGGTTTCTTGCGGGCGATGCGGTGGTCCGGGTCTATCTGCAGCCGGGCGCTCCGCTCTACATGTGGGCCGGATTGGTCGGGATCATTTCGCTTGCCGCGCTAAGCATACTCGCCCGCATGCCTGATCGGATGCGCGTTCACAAACGATTCAGCAGCTTTAGGAACACCCATCGTGTTTTGGGTTTCATCGTCGTCGCGGCCACCGCGCATCACGTTCTGCTCAGTGGCATTTACCTGACGAGTTGGCCGCAATGGGTGCTGCTTGCACTGATCGGGCTGGGGGCCTGCTTTGGCCGCCAGTATTGGAGCCGACTTTCGCACCCACCTTCTGCCTCCAGCGTGGTCTATCTGTCCTTTGGAAGCATTGCGATCCTGCTGTTCGTTCTGGTTCGGAATGCCGGGTCATGAAATGGGTGCTGTTGGTTGTGATATTGATCGGCGTCGCGCTTGTCGTACTGGGGCCGCCGGGTGCGCCGAGTTCGGCAAAGCGCGAAACGATGTTTAAGACCGTCAGACCGCTCCTCCCCATGACGTTTGCGCATGCGGATCATTTTGATGTCGCCTGTGGTACCTGCCACCACGAATTTGTCGATGGAACGGCTGGCCTACCTTGCATTGCCTGTCATGCGACCGACGAAAAGGTGGCGCACCTGTTCGAACATCAGTTCCACACACTTTGCCGGTCCTGTCACGTGCAAGAACAGGCCTTGGGCAACACCAGCGGACCGGCACGGCGATGTGTCGATTGTCACCTGCCCGACGATGCGTTTTGATCGGGTCTAACGCCAATGGGTGTCATCACCAAAAACACCCGGCAGGGCCTGTCTGCCTTGCCGGGTGCGTGAGGGGTGGGCACCGTGTTGGCTCAGTTGATCGAGCTGTTCACGATATCCATGCTATCGGCGACGGGTGACAGATCATAGGCGGCATGGACCCATTCCGGCGTCCAGTAGTCGAAGAGGATCGGTTGCTCGCATTGCACAGCGGTCTTGAGCTGGGCCTTGAAGGTCGCATCGGGCAGGTTTTCGGCCTCCCACAGATCCGAAAGGCCATAGCTCTTGAACTTTACCTCCCACATCCGTGTGGATTTCCAGCCGACGTCGCCAGCCTAGTATTCGCCTTTGCCATTGCCGTCCTTGTCAAACATCGCCGCCACCTAGGGATCGGCCATGAACGCCTGAACATACAGTCTTTGAGTGCCTGCATAGGGTGCGTTTTGACCCACCGTCTTTGCGCCGTCGATGAATTCATCCCAGATGGCCGCGCGGTTCGGCATACAGAGGTCAGTGTAAACGTCGGCAGAACCGTCGCTCTTGTCCATGCCTGCGGCAATCACCGAACCGTCTGAGAGACCGGAAATGATGACGGCCTCTGTATTCAGCGGCCCATTGATCACCGGCTGTATGACATCGCTGGTGGCCGACGGGCCGGTTCAGGTCAAATCAGCAATTGCCACGGTGGCATCTTCCTGAGCGAGGGGGCCGTTTGCGGATGCGGCTGTCAGCCCGGCCCCTGTGAGTATGTTATTGATAATCTTTATGGGTTTCCTGTTGGCTGGAAAGGGTCACGCGAGACGCGCGCCCTGATTTTATTGTTCACGGTTGCGGTTGGTCTTTTGCACGATGCGGTCGATCATCATTGCCAACAGGGCAATGCCCAGACCAGCCATGATCCCGCGTTCGATTTCGGTGTTTTCCAGCGCCTCGACGACGATATAGCCCATGCCGCCCGCACCGATCAGCGCTGCGATCACTAGCATCGACGGGCTCATCATCACGACCTGGTTTACGCCAGCCATGATTGACGGCAGGGCAAGCAGAAATTCGACCTTGGCCAGCAACTGGCGTGGGTTGGCGCCAAAGGCGAGGGTGGCTTCCTTGGTGTTTTCGGGGGCGTGCTTGATGCCGAGGGCTGTCAAACGGACCATCGGCGGCATGGCAAAGATCACAGTTGCGAGAATACCCGTTGGCTTGCCGATGGAAAAGAACGCGATAGCAAGCAGCAGGTAGACAAACGAGGGGATCGTCAGCAACAACTCCAGAATCGGGGTCACAATACTCTGGCCGCGCGCGGATTTACCGACCAGAATACCCAGCGGCAAACCCAGCACTACACAGATGATCGAGGCCGCCATCACCAGTGACATGGTGTCCATTGCAGTCTGCCAAAAGCCGAAAATCGCGAGATAGAACAGTGATGCCCCTACGAATATGGCGGTGCGTGTACCGGCCATCTTCCATGACAGGAATAGCAGGATGCCCATGGTGATCGGCCAGGGTATTCCGACAAAGACCGAGGTGATCTCCCCCAGCATCCCGCGCAGAAATTGTGTGATCCCATCAAACAGGAAGCCGTAGAAGACAGTTGAATAAGAGACACCAGTGTCGATCTTTTCGGAAACGTATGTCAGCAAATTGACAGGTGGGGCATTTGGCGATGGCGGTGTGGCGAGCATGATCCGGTCGCCGTTGTCGTTGCGCGCAAAAGTGATTTCTTCGGGGCGGTCGATCCAGATCAGCGTCGGGAATTCGCCGATGAATGAACAATCGAACCGCTCTTTGAACCCGACGTATTTCCCTGCGGTGATGGCGCGATCCTGTCACAGGCATGTCCGTTCGTCCGGCGCGAATTGCGTCGCGCGATACAGCATCAGAGGCGCAATCACCAGAAAGATGACACCGCACAGGCTCAGGCGCTGGACGGACACACGGTTGTTGACCGCGTGATCGACTCGCCACCTGCTGTACTGGGTGGCATAGAACCGATCGGCCAGCCACCCAAACAGCAACCGACCGAGCGCAAAGGTGACAATCACCGCGATCAGATGGTTTGATGTCCATCCTTTGTATCGGACCATCAGGAAATCCTTGTCGGCGTTAGCAATCGCGGCTTTGGAGTATTTCCGGACCAGCGCCAGATTTAACGCTGTGGTTAGGTCGATCACGAAGCCTATGGCGAACAAGAGCCAGCTTCCGCGCAGTGCCGCCCAGACAAAATTGCCCAGCAACGCAGCCTTGTTGCTGTGCCACTGGCCCAAGGTTGATTTCTGGATTTTCAGAAAGATGTCAGTCTAATAGTCGCCGTTGGGTCCGGCGAATTCGACAAACGGTGCGCGCAGATCGGCTGCGCTGTTCATGTTCTCTGATCTCGCCCTTGATGCCGTGCAGCAATGCGTCCTAGGTGACGATGCCGACAGGGTTTCCATCGCTCATGATGATGATTGGATGTTCCTGATCGACCGCTCGGGGTGACTAGCACATCCAGATTATCCTCGGGGTCCGCAGTCGGACAGTCCGCAAGCGGCGGCAGCGTGACCCCGTTGCGGGTATAGGCCTCAGTCGGTTTCATCACGGTATCGGCGAAGAACAGTTTCAGTTTGGAGATCCCGCCGACGAAATCGGTGACATAATCATCCGCCGGATTGGTCGCGATCTCTTCGGGTGTGCCGATCTGCACGATCGCGCCGTCCTTCATGATGGCGATGCGGTTGCCCATGCGGATCGCTTCATCAAGATCGTGGGTGATGAAGAGTGTTGTCTTCTTCATCGTCCGGGCCAGTTCCAGAAACTCGTCCTGCAATCCGCGCCGGATCAACGGATTGAGCGCTGAAAAGGTTCGTCCATCAACAGGATGTCGGGGTCTGCGGCCATCGCGCGGGCCGATCCAACACGTTGTTGCATGCCACCGGACAGGTCAGCGGGCAGCCGATCCCCATAGCCTTGTAAGCTGACCAATTCGATGACGCGGTCGGCCATCTTGGCACGGGTAAAGGCATCGACATTGCGCAGCTCGAGGGCAAAGGCGATGTTGTCGCGCACCGTGCTATGCGGCAACAGCGCCATGTTCTGAAAGACCGTGCCGATTTTCTGTGCCTGGACCTGACGCAGGTCTTCGGCGCCCAGCTTGTCCGCATTGACCCCGTTGATCAGGATTTCGCCGCGGGTCGGTTCGGTAAGCCGGTTGATATGGCGGAAGAGCGTCGATTTGCCCGAACCGACAAGCCTATGATGCAAAAGGCATCGCCTTCGCCGACCGAAATCGACACTTCCCGCACGCCTGCTATGGCTTGGCACTGCTCAAGGACTTCGGCTTTGGTCAGGTTCTCCTTGAGGACGGCCTGCATGGCTTCCTCGGCGCGCGCGCCAAAGATTTTCAAGACATAGTTGGCGACGACAACTGCTTCAGAGCTTTGTTGGTTTATGCGCGCGCCTTTATGCGTTTTGGATCCAGGAATGGGAGCGGGGCTACCGTGCACAGCAACCGCTTCATGTGGCCATCAAGTTTGCCGACCTCAAGATTGCTATCAATCTCAGCGTTTTCGACAGTCATGTGGGCCATCGCAATTGGGTGACCCAACTGGGGCGAGTGGCAGGCGCTGGTGACGACGTCCACCTTCTCGCGACCCACAAGACAGCGTCTCCGTGACGGGGGCATGATGCCGGCAATATGCAGGCCCACCAGCACGCGGCGAGAGGCGGCCGCATTGCGTTCAGGGGCTGGTCTACCTACGAAGCTCTCTTTCTTTAAGTCGACGGAAAACTCTAACCCGGCTTCGAGCGCATCATGATCGGGGCCAAACTCGGGCCCCGCGATCATCAGCCCGGCCTCGATGCGCACCATGTTCAGGGCGGTGCCGCCCATTGGCACCAACCCGTGCGGCGCGCCTGCCTGCATAAGCCCGTCCCAGATTTCCAGCGCGTCGTCGCGATCACAAAAAAATTTCGTAGCCGAGATCGCCGGTAAAGCCCGAACGGCAGAGCATAAACATCGGCCCATCCCGGTCGCGAAGCCGTGCAATGGTGAACCCGAACCATTTGACGTTGTCCAACGCCGGATGTGACGGTTGGGTGAACACCAGATCACGTAGGATATCGCGCGATTTCGGCCCCTGAAGCGCCAGATTCACCATCCGGTGGCCCAGCGACAAAACGCGGGCGTTCAAGCCCAATTGCTCGGCTTGTTCGCGCAAATGCTCTGCAGAATGATCCGACCCGCAGCACCAGCGAAACGCAGTTACCTCAAGCCTGAACAGCGTACCGTCATCCAGCAGCCCGCCGCGTTCGTCGCACATCAGTGCGTAGATGCCACGATACTGCGCCAACCGTGACACATCCTGCGTCAGACAATGTTGCAACAGCGCTTCAGCATCCGGGCGGACAACATTATATTTGCGCAGACCGGACATGTCTTGCAGGGTGACGGCATTCTTGCAGGCCCAATACTCCTCGATCGCGACTTACAGGTCGCGTGAGGCATGAAAGCGTCGAGTCAGAGCAGAGGTGCGGCGGTGAAAGGCCGAATGGCGCGTCAGACTTCCAGCATCATCCGGCTGGGACGCCATGAGACTGAATGAGCGATGGATGTATCCTTTTGATAGATACGGACATGGACGTCCGTGGGTTTCCAGCCATTGATCGGGTCGATATCATCCGGGCAGGCGGTTGAGACACAGACCAGATCGGTCAAGGCCTCCATCACCACATGATCACCGGAGCGCGACTAGGCTTCATCGCCGGCCAGACTGTGCTGTTGCCAGTTGATCCATGAGTTGAAGAAGAAATTGATCGCAGGCTAGGCGCGCCGTGATGCAATGCCATAGGGGGCAAACGCTTTGGTAATGTTGTCCGAGCAATTTACGTGACCGGGAAACCCGCGATTCTCTTAGCCGCTCCCTGTGCAGACCAGAGCGAACGTATCGTGGCGACCAACGCTATCGCGCCGCACGGCCTGCAACGGGCGAATGTCCTGATCATAGAATTTATCGCCCAGACCGGAATGCGCCCGGCTTCGCCGCATCCGACATGCAGCTTCAGATGGTCGGCCTGCCCAATCCCGCGATAGAGGGCGCGCGGTTGGATCGCTGGTCCTCGCGGTTTGCCACGTTGATCCGGAACAGGAGTTTCTGGCCGCGCGCAAGCTTCTTGAGATGGGCGCCGAAGCCTTTATTCTCAGCGGGGCGGCGCATCTGGGCGAGCTGACCGGAACGTTGACGCACCGGCAGGTTCCCTATGTCTTTACGTCGATCTGGGACGCAGAAAGTCCGACGCCAACAATCGGATACGACAATTTTGAGATCGCGGCCAATTCGGTGCGATATCTCGCCGAGGAGGGGCATCGACGGCTGGGGATCATCCACGGTCCTTTGGCTGAGAGCGACCGAACCGCCGCGCGGCGGGCAGGGGCGCTGTCAGCTGCAACTGATTCACTAGCATTGGATTGTGTGGAAACCGATCTGGCGGTCGAAGTTGGCAAACGCGCAATCGCCAAAGCTTTGGCACGCGATGCCGGTATAACCGCAGTCTTCTGCATGTCCGATGTGCTGGCGCTCGGCGTTTATTTCGGCCTGTCCGAGGCGGGTTTGCAAGTGGCGGACGATGTTTCGGTCATGGGATTTGACAAGTTGGACTGGGCCAAGGACGCCGTTCCCCCGCTAACCATAAATGATCTGCCCGCCGGATTGATGGGACGCGAGGTTGCGGCGCAATTCGTGGATCACTTGAAAGACGGCGCCGTCCTGATGCCCCGACTACTTCCCGGTCGTATTGTGGAACGTGCTTCGGTCCGGACTCTCTGACGGCGCCGCCTGAACGTTTACTGGAAGGTCATCGGCATCAGCGTGCGTGGTAGCCAGAGGGCGATTTCCGGAAACAGCATGATGAGCAGCAGGATCAGCAGCATCGGCGCAAGGATGATGCAGACATCCCTCATGACACTGACGACATTCATTCCGCCGATCGCGGCCGATATCAGCAGACATAAGCCATAGGGCGGCGTCACCAGACCGAATGCCAGCGAAATGATCCCGATGATCGCAAAGGCAATCGGATGAATCTCTGCGGCCGTTGCAACGGGGAGCAGAACCGTGCCCAGAATGATGATCGTGGGAATTGCGTCGATGAACAGGCCAAAGAAGAGAAACAGCGCAGCAATGACAAGAGATGTCCCGAGCATGCCGAACTGATACGCGGTCAAAGTTTCAACGATGAGGCGAGGCACATTGTAAAAGGCGAGCATCCAGCCAAATGCAGATGCAGTGCCAATTGCAAACAGGGAAATCGAGGCAAAGCGACCGGTGTCGTAGAATATTCCGCCGAGATCCTTGATGGTCACGGTCCGATACACAAAGACTCCTAGGATCAAGGCATATCCGGCAGCGATGATGGCGCTTTCAGTAGGTGTTACGATTCCGCCGACGATGCCACCGATGACGAGGATGGGTGTCAGCATCGCAAGTGCCGCGCCTTTGAACACGCTCCAGAACTCGGCAAGTGTGGGCTTGAGGGCGATTGGATAGTCATAGACCTTGGCGTATCCATAGACTGTCGCCATCAACGCAAAACCGATCAGCAGACCCGGGATTGCCCCGGCCAGAAACAGGGCACCCACCGATATCTGCATGACGCCACCCCAGACGACCATCAGGATGCTGGGGGGAATGATCACGCCCATAACCGAGGAACAGGCCGTGATCGCGATAGCAAAGCGGGTGTCGTAGCCTTCCTTGACCATGGCAGGGATCAGGATTTTGCCGCAACCGGCAGCATCGGCAGTGGACGACCCCGAAATACCCGCGAACAGCATCGAAACCGCCACGTTCACATGGCCCAACCCACCAGGCATCCATCCGGTCAGAACCCGCGCCAGATCGATCAGTTTTGTGGTGATCTTGCCGGAATTCATCAGGTTGGCAGCAAGAAGGAAGAACGGTACGGCCAAGAGGATGAAAGAGTTATAGGATTGAAACATCCGGTCCAGAATGATGAATGGAGTCAACCGGATGTCCAGTATCACGATTGGTATCGTGGCGATGCCAAGGGCGAAGGCGACCGGGACCCGGATCAGGATCAGTGCGAGAAACCCACCGACAAGAATTGCGCAGGCGACGCCTGTTGTGACGATCATGACGTTGCCCTCTTGCTGAGTTGATATGTGGTGAGGGCCTCATACAGGCGATACCCGCTGAACATGGCCCAGACGACCCCGGCAACCGGGACGCTGATGTAGATCCACAGCAGGTTGGCCCGCATCATGACCGAACTCTGGATTGAACCGACCTTGGCATATTCGATCCCGTACCAGGCGAACAAGAGCGCGAATATCGTGATAAAAATATAAACGACCCATGTCTGGATCAGCTTGCCCAACGGACTTTGGGCATCCGGTGTAATGACGACATCAAAATGTGTTCCGTCCCAGACCGCGACCATCGATCCGATCATGACAACCCAGACGAAAATGAAGGTCGCCAGTTCCTCGGTCCAAAGAAATGTTGGGATGATGCCGGTGTAGCGTGATATCACCTGCATCCCGACCGGAACCGCAAGTGATGCCATGAGGCATCCGAGAAGAATGCGCAGGCCATTGCAGAAGGTTTCGAGAAAGCGCCCGACCATGATGATACCGCCTTGTTGCTGCGGGGCAGTAGCCCCAAGAAAGCTCAAGGAGCCCCCCAGAGAAGGGGGCTCCCGAAATGCGTATCACATGCCCCGCACAGTATTGAGCAGATCGGTTGCTTCGATGTCGGCGGCGAAAGAGTCCTGAACCGGAACCACCATCTCAAGCAGATCTTCGCGGCCTTCGAATTCCTGCACCTGAACCTGGCCAGCATCTACCATTTGCTGAAGCTTCAGGGCGTCTTCGCGCGATTCCAGTTCGCGGCCATATGCACCCGCTTCGGCGCCGGCCTTCAGGATCGCGGCTTGCAGATCTTCGGGCAGCTTGCGGAAGGATTTGCCGCTCATGACGATCGGACGCACGGTGATCGTATGTTTGGTCAGCGTGACGTGGGGTGCAACTTCGTAGAACTTGAGGTTCTGAATGCTGGCTGCCTCGTTTTCAAAGCCCGCGATCACGCCGGACTGGATGGCGTTGTAAACTTCGTTATAGGCGATTGCCGAAGGCGCCGCGTTTAGCGCAGAGAAGATTTGCGCCTGAATGGGCGCACCCATGACCCGCATTTTGTGGCCCGTCAATTCGTCCATGTTGCCAACAGGTTCGCTGGACACCAGGTTGCGCACGCCGCCACCGGTATAGCCGATGATCATGATGTCAGCGTTTTCGGCCAGTTCCGCTTCCAGCGGCGCGAAGGCATCGCTCGACAGAACCGTGTTCCAGTGATCAAGGTCACGGAACAGGAATGGCATGTCCATCAATGGAATCGCTGGCGCAAACTTGGCCATATTGGACGGTGCCATGATGGTATAGTCGATCGCCACACCTTGCTGCAGGAAATTGACATAGTCTTTTTCTACGCCCAGTTCACCATTCAGGCGCAGGTCAAACTCAACGTCGCCATCGTAGTTTTCTTCGACCAGTTCGGCAAATTTCACCATGGTTTTGGTGAAGGCATGATTTTCATCAAACATGCTTGCGCCGCGCAAAGTCACTTCCTGCGCCTGGGCCGCAGTCAGCGATGCCGCGCCAATCCCGGCTGCCAGAGCCAAGCTTGTTGTAAGGCGAGTCGCCTGTTTTGTGGTGATTCCAAAAAACGTCATTTCGTTCCTCCCGTTATATATTTTTACGCCCATCAGCAGGTCAGGACGGTCAGATTCAGTGTAAATCTGGTCCGAGATAAGCTGGTGAATGTCGATCCGTCAAGAAAAATGTAGACTAGTATGTTACTTTTCGATGTATAACATTGGTTGTGCCGTGGGTGGTCAAACGCTCGTTCTTGATGGTCAAGACGACTGTATCAACAGCAAGCCGACCAGATGTAAGGGAAGTTGAAAATGAGAACGCATTTGCCCTAAATGACTGGCGAAAGCGGGCGCGCGGACGCATCACATTGGGATTAACAACGTATCGGATAATCGAATGATTGCGCAGCAAACGTCCTATGACGCGACCCGGCTGACAACGACGGAAGAACTTTTCCGTCAGCTCAAATCGGATATCATCTCGCTCACACTGACGCCCGGCTCTAAAATTTCCGAAGTCGAAGTTGCCAAGGCCTATGCTGTGTCCCGGCAACCGGTCAGAGAGGCGTTCATGCGGTTGGGGGAGCTGAATCTGCTCGAAATCCGGCCGCAAAGGGCAACACGCGTTCGCAAGATTTCGCATCAGGATTTGCACAACACCCGGTTTATCAGGGCGGCGTTGGAGGTAGAGGTTGTCCGTGCGGCCTGCAGGGGTGCATCTCGAAAAGGCCTAAAGGCGATCCGGGATAACCTCAAAGAGCAAGAACTGGCCGTCAAGGCAGGCGACGCAAGCGCGCTGCACCCGCTGGACTATCAATTTCACAATCTGATCTGTATCGCAGCGGACCGTTTGCCGGTGTTCAAGATCATTGCAGAGAACAAGGCACATACCGATCGGGTCTGCATGCTCGAACTGGCTGATGCCGCTGGAATGCAGGAAGTTCTTGAGGGGCACACTGGCATGTTCGATGCAATCAGCGCGCGGGACGAAGAACTGGCGGTGGCGAAAACCCGTGGCCATTTGAAACACCTTGATGCCACCCTCGCCAGCGCCAGCCAGAAATATCCCGATTTCTTCGAAGACTGATTCTAGGACACGCTCAGGTAACAACAACGTTGACAGAAGAGGGATACTACCATACTAGTTTGACTCTCTGACGGGCCGATGGACGCCCGCAATGTTACAAATTCGAGGACTCCTTATGGGAATGAATGGAAAAACGGCGATCGTTACCGGTGGTGGCCGCGATATCGGTCGCGCCTGTGCGATGCGGCTTGCAGAAGAGGGTGCAAATGTCGCGATCAACTATCATTCGAGCAACGAAGGCGCCGATTCTGCCGTAGCGGAAATCACCGCAGCCGGTGGCAAAGCCTTTGCTTTGCAAGGGGACATGACCAATCAGGCGGATGTCGAAAAGCTCGTCGAAAAGACCCGGTCAGAATTTGGCGGCAGCATCGATGTGCTGGTTCACGTGACGGGCGGTCTGGTTGCTCGCAAGACAATAGCCGATATGGATGTCGCGCATTGGAATGCGGTCATGGACCTGAACGTCACGTCGTTGTTCTATCTCGCAAAGGCGGCAACGCCGCACATGCCTGATGGCAGCAGCATCGTCACCTACGCGTCCCAGGCCGGTCGTGATGGCGGTGGCCCCGGTGCGGTCGCCTATGCGACGTCTAAGGGTGCAGTGATGACAATGACCCGCGGCATGGCCAAGGAATTTGGCCCCGGTATCCGTGTCAATTCCGTTTGCCCCGGCATGATCGACACCGACTTCCACAACATCTTCACCAAGGACGAAGTGCGCAAGGTCGTGGCTAACGCGACGCCGCTCAAACGCGAAGGGTTGTCGGAGGATGTTGCCAATCTGACCGTGTTCCTGGCGTCCGATCAGGCCGCATTCATGACCGGTGCCTGTGTGGACATCAACGGCGGCATTCTTTTTTCGTAACCGCCGGACTTCAAGACATGCGAAATACCTTCATCCAGCCCAAAGGGGCTGGTTGAGGGGGAGGAACCGCGCCATAGTTGCGGTATAAAACAGACAATCTGGGAGGAATGTTAATGACCAAGCCAAAGACTCTAAAAGCCATTGCGCTAAGTGCAGCCATGCTGGGCGCGGGACTGATCGCATCAACTGCGCCCGCTTATGCGGAATACCCCGAACGCCCGCTCACGTTGATCGTGCCATGGGGCGCTGGTGGCGGTACAGACGCGACAGGGCGGATGATCGCGAGCCTGTTGCAAGAAGAGCTTGGCCAGCCGGTCAACGTCGTCAACCGCACTGGCGGCAGCGGCGTGGTCGGACATTCCGCCATCGCGACCGCAGCGCCGGATGGGTACACCATCGGCGTTGTCACTGTTGAAATCGGCATGATGCACTGGGCCGGGCTGACAGAGTTGACCAGCTTGGATTACACTCCAATCGCGCTTTACAACTATGACGCTGCGGGCATTCAGGTGCGCGCCGACAGCGAATGGGAAACCGCAGGTGAATTTCTGGAAGCGGTCAAGGCCGAGCCCGGAAAATACAAAGGGTCCGGGACCGGTCAGGGCGGCATTTGGCATCTGGCGTTGGCGGGAATGTTGAATGATGCAGGCGCTGGCGCAGACGCGGCACCATGGGTTCCTTCCAAAGGCGCAGCAGCGGGTCTTCAGGAACTGGTTGCCGGCGGCGTTGATGTCGTCACAAGTTCAGTTGTTGAATCCGCAGCCTTGATCAATGCAGGCAAGGTAAAGTCCCTTGCCGTGATGGGCGACGAACGCCTCGGCGCGTTTGAGGATGTCCCGACGTTGAACGAAGCCACCGGTTCTGACTGGAAAATGGCGGCATGGCGCGGAATCGCTGGTCCCAAGGGCATGCCGGAAGAAGCCGTAACCACGCTTACCGCTGCCCTAGAAGTTGTCTGGAACTCGGCAGAGTTTCAGGAGTTCATGGAAGGGCGCGGCTTTGGTCTGGTGTGGAAGCCGGGTGACGAATTCGCAACATGGATGTCCGATAGCGATGAAGCATTGGGCACTGTCATGAACGCTGTTGGACTGGCCAAATAGTCGGGCTTTCCCACAACCGCATTTGAAAGGGTCCGCGACGAACTGGTCGCGGTCCCTTTTCCTGTACTTGATTCATTCACATGATGGGAACTGACATGCGATTCAACAATGCCGTCCCCGGAACCCTTTTGATCTTGTTCGCAATGGCTGAAATTGCCTATGCGATGACCTTTCCCCGACTGCACGGCCAGAATTACGGGCCGGATCTTTTCCCGACACTCATCGGTATCGGGCTGATTGTCTGCGGCGCCATTCTGATTTTTCAGGGCATCGCCGACCGGGCAACTGTGCCGATGGTCGAAATCGGCGACTGGGCTCAGGACCGGGACAACGTTTTGAACGTCGTCATCGTCTTGGGCTGCATCGTATTCTATATCCTGTTGTCCGACAGCTTGGGGTTCATTCCCTGCTCGCTGCTCATACTGACGACCCTTCTGATCCGTTTCGGATCGACGTGGCGTCTGAGCCTCTTTGTTGCGGTCCTGACCACGTTCGTCATCCACACGGTGTTCGCCAAGGTCCTTTTGGTGCCGCTTCCTTGGGGCATCTTGTTGCCCGTGGCATGGTGATCTGAAATGGACACCCTGATCAAATCATTCGAACTGATTGTTGACCCGCAGACGCTTGGCGTGATGGTGCTGGCCGCCATATTTGGCTTGTTTGTCGGTGCAATTCCCGGCCTAACGGCGACGATGGCGACGGCCCTTCTGATCCCGTTTACATTCTTCATGGACCCGGTCCCGGCAATTGCCGCAATCGTTACCACTGTCGCGACTGCGATATTCGCGGGTGATATCCCCGGTGCATTGCTGCGCATTCCCGGTACGCCCGCCTCGGCAGCCTATTGCGACGAAGCCTATGCGATGACCAAGAAGGGGCTGGGTGAACGCGCCCTTGGCATCGCTTTGGTGACCTCGGTAATCGGCGGTCTTACCGGCAGCATCGTGTTGTCTCTGAGTGCCCCCATGCTTGCGGAATTTGCCATTCAATTCTCGTCCTTCGAGTATTTCTGGCTCGCCTGCCTTGGCCTGTCCTGTGCGGTGATCATATCAACCGGGTCGACGCTGAAGGGGTTCGTCTCACTATTCATCGGTCTGTTCATTGCGACCATCGGCATTGACGGCACGGCAGGGCACCCCCGGTTTACCTTCGGCAGCGTCGAATTGATGGGGGGCGTCAGCTTTATCCCCGCGATGATCGGCATGTTCGCGATATCCGAGGTGCTGCGGTATGTCGCCTCGAACCGCGTCGTGACCCAAGTGCCGCAACGATCGGGCGGCAGCGTTTTCAAGGGGCTTGGCCCGATCTTGAAAAAGTACAAATTCAATATCGCGCGTGGGTCTACCATCGGTGCGGTTGTCGGGATTCTGCCCGGTGCCGGTGCCGATATCGCGGCCTGGATATCCTATGCCATTTCCAAGCAACGCTCAAAGGAGCCTGAGAAATTCGGCACCGGCAATCCCGAAGGGCTGGTCGATGCAGGCGCTGCCAACAATGCAAGCCTGGCCGGCGCATGGGTTCCTGCAATCGTGTTCGGCATCCCCGGAGATTCCATCACGGCGATTGTCATTGGCGTGCTTTACATGAAGGGAATGAATCCGGGTCCGATGGTTTTCATCGAACGCCCCGAGTTGATCTATTCGGTCTTCCTCGCGTTCTTTCTGGCGAACCTCGCGTTGCTTCCGCTGGGATTTGGCGCAATCAAGCTCTCGCGATACATCCTGCGCATTCCTCGTCAGGTCCTGATGCCGATCATTCTGGTGTTCTGCATGGTCGGCGCGTTTGCCATCAACAACTCTGTCTTTGGCATCACGGTCATGCTGGTGCTTGGCGTCCTCGCCTATCTGATGGAAGAAAACGGTTTTCCGGTGGCGCCTGCGATCCTGGGGATCGTGCTCGGCAATATGGTCGAGGACAATTTCATGGCTTCGATGATCAAGGCTGATGGCGATCCGCTTGGCTTCTTCTCGCGGCCTATTGCGGCGACTTTGGGGATTATAACTATCCTACTCTGGCTCGCTCCTCTCGTGGCCATGCTGTTACGGTGGCGAACCCGGCGCATGAACGGAGGTGCGTCGTCCTGACCAAAGGTCTTGTTACGCCAGCAAGGAAGACCTCTGTCACTTGAATTGGTGCAGCGCCCAGCCTGTCAATTATGGCCATAGTCGGCGGCGCAGTTTACAGTCGCCTCCATGAGGCAGCAAACCAAGATCCGGACCGAGAATAACCCGCGTTTTCCCAAACTCCCGGTCTGGGCAAAATCAACGTTGCCCAAGACCGCGGAGAACATCGCATTTCTCTCTGGTGCGAGCCTGTCGGTATTGGACACGGCGCTGAATGATCCGGCCGTTGCTGTGCCACAAAAACTGCTGGCCAACACTTTGGCATTGCGGGCGGCGACGGCGACATCAAAGCTCGAAGGTCGGTTGGCGCGGGAAACTGATATCCGGGATGCCTTCCACCTCACACCTCCCGGAGAGGCGCGTGGACCCGATGGCGACCTGCTCGCCTACTGGCGCGATGCGGCGCGGCTTGCTTTGAGCGGATCAAACTGGCGAGCCAAAATCTGTGATATTGCGGGAATAGAGTATGAGGCTGACATCGCCCCCAGGCTCAACGAGGCGCTCAATCACGCTCGGGAAAATGGCCCCATCGGTGGTAGTGTTCACGCCCTTCACGCAGTTCTTTCGGCTGACGACCGCGCCGAACGTTTGGCGTGCCTTCTTTCGGATCTGGTATTGGCGCTTTCATTGAACTGGAAGGTGGCGCTTCCGATCACATCACAACGGCTGACGAAGGCTGGTTTGCGCGCTCTGGTTGCGGACGAGCCCGGAGCATCAATTGCCGTTCAGGCCCGGATGCTCGACTCTGCTCATGATACAATCCATCTGGCGCGCGATCTGGCGCTGAGGGCCGCCGCACTGAAAGCGATTGCGCCAAAACTTCGCTCCAAGGCTTCGGACGCTGCTGTCGATCTGTTCCTGTCCCAGGATGCGATTGCCGCTTCTTCGATGCTCTCGCCCCGTGTTCAAGGGACCAAAGTTCCGATGACAGATCGCGCGGCGCGGCGACTTTGCGACCGGCTGGTTGAACTCGGCGTTGCGCGCGAGTTGACCGGGCGTTCGACATTCCGGCTTTACGGGATTGGTCCATGACGACGAAGTCGCAACCGCAGCAAGAGCAGTTTGATCGCGAACTCGAAGACCGGCCAGCAGAATTGCGCTGGCGCGAATGGATGGGGCGTGTCGAGGCGGTGCTTTTTGCCAGCGCATCTCCAGTAGATCGAGACAGCCTTGCGCGGGTCATAGGGCAAGGGGCTTCGGTCGATCTTGTGATCGAGGACATCCGCGCGGAACTTGGCAATCGCCCTTACGAGTTGGTTCAGGCGGCTGGCGGCTGGATGTTTCGCACGCGAGGGCAATTCGCTGATGCGGTCAAGGCTGCGGCCGATCTTGGAAATGGGGCGATGGAATTCAGCGAGATGGAGATGGCTGTCCTTTGCGCCATCGCCTATCACCAACCGATTGACCGGTCTGGCCTTGCCGAGATATTTGGCAAGGAGATCAGCCGCGATCTGCTGTCGCGTCTGCGGCTGAGAGACCTGATCACCACCGGGCCACGATCGCCACGACCCGGTGCGCCGCACACATTTGTTACCACCAACGGATTTCTGACGACCTTTGATTTGCAAAGCCTGAGGGATTTGCCGGATCTGGGGCTGGAGGATTTCGACCCTACGCCAGACCCGGTAGTGAAATCGGGCTAACGCGGTCGCCACAGGCTCTCAACTTACAAACTCGACAGTGTTGCGCCTAAGATGCGATATCTTGCTATGTAGGCGCCGAAGACGTTTATGCCGAATAAAGCCGACCTGTCCGAGGTGATGTACGCGCGCGCGTCAACCGGGCAATGCGCGAAACCTTCAGGCCATAAACGTATTGATGAGATAAAAGATGGCTGCCGACAGGGCTGCGGCGGCCGGAACCGTAATCACCCAAGCGGCTACGATCGTCATGAAATGCGATCGACGCACCAGTTTGCGCCGTCGACGTTCTTCGGGCGCGTATTTCGGGCGGTCCGGCATCTCGAGGCGCGCTTTGCGGATACGGCGTTCGGCGTCCCATTCGCGAAAGAAGCCGACGCCAAACACTCCGCCAACGGCGATGTGGGTCGAACTGACCGGCAAGCCAAGCCAGCTGGCCACAATGACCGTGATCGCGGCTGACAGGGCCACACAATAGGCCCGCATCGGGTTAAGCTTGGTGATCTGGCCACCAACCATGCGGATCAGTTTTGGCCCGAAAAGGAACAGGCCAAATGAAATGCCAAAGGCCCCGATGATCATGACCCAGGTGGGAATACTGATGGCGGCGCCGATATCTCCGGATTGCGAGGCGTGGACGATTGCGGCAAGAGGTCCAACGGCGTTTGCGACATCGTTTGCCCCATGGGCAAAGCTCAGCAAAGCCGCCGACACGATCAGCGGAATGCCAAACAATGTCTTGAGCGATTTGTTCCGATTTTCCAGTCCGATCGATTGTTTGCGAATTATCGGGATCATCACGATCCATATTATGACGCCAATCACGGCACCGATTGCCAAGGCCGATGTCAGGTCTATCTTGACGACCTTCTTCAGACCTTTCAGGGCCAGATATGAGGCAAACGCGCCCGCCATGATCCCCACAAGAACAGGGACCCAAACGCGTGCAGCCGCGATCTTGTCATCGCGATAGATGATCCGGGATTTGATCAACCAAAGAAACAGCGCAGCAACGGCCCCGCCCAGAACTGGTGAGATTACCCAGCTGGCGGCGATTGCGCTCATGGTGGGCCAATTGACGGCTGAGAATCCGGCCGCAGCGATGCCTGCGCCCATGACGCCGCCAACCACAGAGTGCGTCGTGGAAACAGGAGCGCCGATCCAAGTCGCCAGATTAACCCAAAGAGCGGCGGACAAAAGTGCCGCCATCATCGCCCAGACAAACACCGACGCGGTCCCGATGCTTTCTGGCGCGATGATGCCTTTGGCGATCGTGGAAACGACATCGCCACCCGCGATCAGCGCACCCGCACTTTCAAAGACAACCGCGATGCCGATTGCAGCGGCCATGGAAAGCGCCTTGGCGCCGACAGCCGGACCCATGTTGTTGGCCACGTCGTTGGCACCGATGTTCAGTGCCATATAGGCCCCGAGGCAGGCCGCGATAACCACGATCATCGCGTCGCTGTCTTGCCCGAAAAACGACAATGCAGCGATGCCGGTCAGTAGAATGAAACACAGCGATACACCCAGACCCACCATCGGGCGGGATACATAGTTGGTCGCCATTTCGAGGTTGGAATAACGCGCAAGATCGCGATCAAGCGTCTCTAGGTGGCGCGGATCGCCCTTCTTCTCGTCCATATATGTCATCTCCTGCCCGAAAATGACGAATATCGCTTATCTGGCGCAATTGCCAGCAGTTCAAATTTAGCTCAGAGAAATGGCCTGTTGGTGGCGAAAGATGTGCTTCAGTTCTTCTTCGTTCACCATTTCGGCGGCTGTTCCCGCATCGACCCAGATGCGTCGACGCTGGTGCGATTCAGGAAAATCATCCACCAATCCTCCGACTGACACCGAATACACCAGCGTCTCAACCGGAGTTGCCCAGCCGCTGGCCAGTCGCTTGTCATAGGTATAAACGCCGATGGGCTCATCATCAGCTTTGCTCGCTGTGACGCCAGCTTCTTCCCAAGCCTCGCGCAGGGCAGTTTCATTCGACTTGAGGCCCCGGATCGGCCATCCCTTGGGGATAATCCAGCGGCCCGTATCCCGGCTGGTTATAAGCAGGTACTCCCTGTCGGCACCCTCACCGCGATGGCAAAGGGCTGCAAGCTGAAGCCTCTTGGGACGTTGCAGCAAGGGGCCGGGAAAAAACTCCCAAACTGAATTTAAGACTGAATGCATTCTGAAACTACTCGACGTCTATTCTTCTTTTGCCGACCAATATAGGCGATCTAGCGCGATATTTCAAATTTCGGAACGTCGGAGGGCGTTTACCAGCTGTTTCCCTAGGGTCTGGACCCATTGATTTCAGGCGAGCATCATGATTCACCGCCGGAAAACTGAGCGGTGATATGTCTGATCTTTTCTGGTTGAGCGACGCGCAGATGGCGCGTTTGAAGCCCTATTTTCCGAAGTCGCACGGCAA